>JALQST010000195.1 GCA_023264315.1 Nodosilinea sp. BSH.14 | reverse complement strand
CCAGGATATTCTAATGACCAGTGTAGCCTTTGGATTAGCCTCCGCAACCAGTCCATGGTGCATCAGGCGATGGAAAACCGGATTGCTGGGCTCCCCCACCCCACCCTCTGAAGGCCAGGGTCTTGGGGATCCTCCGATGGAAGGGCTGGAGGCTAGGGGATTGCCATACTGTGCCAAACGCCTTGGTCAATCACCGCCTGAAGGTACCAGGAGTGGGGGTCAACCATGACGACATTGGCGCGACAGCCCGAAGCCAGACGCCCTAGGCGATGATCGACCCCAATGGCACGAGCGGGATAAAGGCTGGCCATGCGGAGGGCTTCGGCCAGGGGAATCCCCACCTGATCCACGCAGTGACGCACCGCTTCCAGTAGGGTGAGGGCGGATCCGCCCAGGGTGCCCTCCGCCGAAACGCACTTGCCCTCACGGTAGAACACCTCCTGTCCACCGATGATGAAGGAGGTCATGGTGGTGCCCACCGGGGGGGTGGCATCGGAGACCAGCACGAGATGATCGCCCTTCAGCCGATGGGCCAGATGCACGGAGTCGAAATGAACGTGGTGGCCATCCACAATGATGCCCGCATAGACCTCAGGACAACGCAGGGCAGCCCCCACCAGCCCGGGCAATCGGCCCAGCCAGGGCGACATGGCATTAAACAAGTGCGTCACCAGGCTGACCCCCGCCTCAAAGCCCGCCATGGCTGCCTCAAAGGTGGCGTCGGAATGGCCCGCCGACACCCGAATTCCGGCCTCCACCAGTCGCCGAATCTGATCCGCAGACACCTGTTCGGGGGCCAAGGTCAGCAGCCGTACCCGATCCGGGCCAGCCGCCACCAGCTTGGCGATCATGGTGTCATCGGCGGGGCGCACCTGGCGGCCCTCGTGGATGCCTCGCCGCTTGGGGTTGAGGTAGGGGCCTTCCAAATGCAGCCCCAGCACCCGATCCGGGCAGGGTTGCCGATAGCCGTCCATCAGGGCAATGGCCTGCTCCATGGCGGCATCGGTGGTGGTGATGAGGGTGGGCAAAAAGCTGGTGGTGCCGCTCCGCAGATTGGTGCGGTGCATGGTGTCCAGGGTCGCTGGGGTAATGGCATCGTTAAACATCACCCCACCGCAGCCATTCAGTTGTAGGTCGATAAACCCCGGAGCCGCTATCCCGGAGCCTTCCCGCTGGGGTAGGTCGGTGGGCAGGCTGGCGGTGGGCACCACGTCCAGAATCGTGTCTCCGTCGATGACGAGGGCGTGATCCGCCAGGATGCGGTGGCCCGTGTAGAGGGGGCATTGGGTGAGCGCATAGCGGGGGGGCGTTGACGAATGTATTACTATATCGTTAAGTGGTAACATGATCGATAACGTCGTCAATACAGAAATACAAAGGAATCCCTATGGTAATGGACTGGTGGTATGGGCTGTTGGGCGGTGGGCTAATCGGCCTCAGCGCCACGCTGCTGCTGGCCTTTAACGGTCGCATCGCAGGCATCAGCGGCATGGTGAATGGCGCAATCACCTTTGCTCGGGCCGAAAGCTGGCGCTGGATTTTCCTGGTGGGAATGCTGGGCGGCGGTGCCCTCTACGAATACGGATTGGCCCCTAGCCCCACCCCCACCTACGGCTTGACCCCGGTCACGATGGTGATCGCGGGCTTGTTGGTGGGCTTTGGCACCCGCATGGGCAACGGCTGCACCAGTGGCCACGGGGTCTGCGGCCTCGGTCGCCTCTCGGTGCGGTCGTTGGCAGCGGTGATCAGCTTCATGGTGGCGGGCTTTGTGACGGTGTTTATCACCCGCCATGTGCTGGGGCTATAGCTGAAAACAAACCGATCCGGCCTGCGCCCAAGGCCTTCACCCCGTAGACATTCGCCCTGGCCAATTCCCTACGGCCCATCTCCTACATCCCTATTCTTTCACCCCTCCCCCTACAACGATGAAATTTCAGCAGCACCTCGTCACCCTCATTTCTGGCCTGCTCTTTGGCCTGGGTCTGGGCTATGCCCAAATGATTGATCCCGAAAAAGTGATCGGCTTTCTCGATTTATTTGGAGCCTGGGATCCCACCTTGGCCTTTGTGATGGGGGGAGCCGTGGCCGTCACCCTCGTCACCTTCCGGTTCATTCTGAAGCGGCCCTATCCCATTTTGGGCGGCAAGTTCTATGTGCCCACCCGCCAAGACATCGACCGACCGCTGATCCTCGGTGCCGCCCTGTTTGGCATCGGCTGGGGCATTGGTGGCTATTGTCCCGGCCCCGCCATCACCGCCCTGGTGCTAGGTTCTCTCAACCCCGTCCTGTTCCTGGTGGCGATGGTGGTCGGATCCTTGGCCTACAAAGCCCTGGGTGATCGCACCCCGCCCGTGGCCCCTGCGCCGGAAAATCGCCCCAGCTAGGTCACTGCATTGGGAGAATCGGCGGCGGATGGAAGGCGGCGGATGGAGCGCCAAAATCCAAAGAAGACTGAACTTGTTGGGGTAAGCTCAAAGATTGGCACTATCCTGATAAAGACTTCTTGATTACGCACCCTTCCAGTCCAGCCGTCGTTATGCACAACTTTCTGCCCATTGCCTACTTTGAAGGCCAGTTTCGGGATTTTCAAGACGCGAAACTCTCCATCGCTACCCATGCCCTGCACTACGGAACCGGAGCCTTCGGTGGGATGCGGGGCATTGCCGATCCGCAACAGGAAGGGCAGGTTTTGCTGTTTCGGCTGGATCGCCACAGCCAACGCCTCAGCACCAGCGCCCGATTACTCAACTACGATCTCCCAGCAGAAACGATTCAATCGGTGCTGATCGATTTCGTGAGAAAAAATCGGCCCCAAGTATCCTTTTATATTCGGCCCTTTGTCTACACCTCAGATTTGGGCATTTCTCCGCGCCTCCACAAGGTCGAGAAAAACTTCTTTGTCTATGGCCTAGAGCTGGGGGATTATCTCTCGCCGGAGGGGGTTTCCTGCCGGATTAGCTCCTGGTATCGCCAGGAAGATCGCAGCCTGCCCCTGCGCGGCAAAATTAGCGGGGCCTACATCACCTCCTCCCTGGCCAAAACCGAGGCCGTAGAATCCGGTTTTGATGAGGCCATTTTGATGAATTCCCAGGGCAAGGTGAGTGAAGCCTCGGGGATGAACGTGTTTATTGTGCGCAACGGCAAGCTGATCACCCCTGGCTTTGAACAAGACATCCTAGAAGGCATCACCCGCGACAGCATTCTCACCATTGCCCGCGATCTCGGCATTGAGGTGGTCGAGCGCCCGGTGGATAAGACGGAACTCTTCATCGCCGACGAAGTGTTCCTCAGCGGCACCGCCGCCAAAATTACCCCCGTGCGCCAGGTAGAAACCTACATGACGCCCACCCATCGCCCCATCACCACCCAACTCCGCGAAAAACTAACGGCCATCACCGAAGGCCGCGATCCCGCCTACGAGCACTGGGTTTTCCGGGTGCCCCTGTCCTCTACCCATCCAGCATGACGCGGATTTCATTGGAAAGAACCTGTGGGCACCTCGATTTTCCCTGATTTTCACGCGACACCATCCAGTGAGAACTGGAACACGATGGGTATCGTGTGACGACTTCACTATGGATTTATTCGACCACCATCACCAAGCCCAGATTGACCGGGAAGCTCCCCTGGCGGCGCGGATGCGGCCTCGTACGCTGGATGAGTTCATTGGCCAGGATGCGGTGGTGGGGCCGGGGCGGTTGCTGCGGCGGGCGATTCAGGCCGATCAGCTTTCGTCGTTGATTTTCTTTGGCCCACCGGGGACGGGCAAAACCACCCTGGCCCAGATCATCGCCAACACCACCAGTGCCCACTTTATCGCGGTGAATGCGGTGCTGGCCGGGGTGAAAGACCTGCGGGAGGCCATCGCCCAGGCCCAGGAGTTGCGGGGGCGCTATGGTCGCCGCACGATTTTGTTTGTGGATGAGGTGCATCGCTTCAACAAGGCCCAGCAGGATGCGCTGCTGCCCTGGGTGGAAAACGGCACGGTGATTTTGATTGGAGCCACCACGGAAAACCCCTACTTTGAGGTGAACAAAGCCCTGGTCAGCCGTTCCCGCCTCTTCCAATTGCAATCCCTGGGGCCGGAGGAGTTGCGGCAGGTCGTCCACCAAGCCCTAGCCGACCCAGAGCGGGGTTACGGCCATCGGCCCATTCAGCTAGAACCGGAGGCGCTGGAACACCTCGTCAACGTGGCCAATGGCGATGCGCGGGCCTTGCTGAATGCCCTGGAACTGGCGGTGGAGACCACTCCAGCGGGGGAGGAAGGGCGGATTACGATTCCACTATCGGTAGCCGAAGAATCCATCCAGCGGCGGGCGGTGCTGTACGACAAGGAAGGGGACGCCCACTTTGATACCATCAGCGCCTTTATCAAAAGTGTGCGCGGTTCCGACCCCGATGCCGCTCTGTACTGGCTGGCGCGGATGGTCTATGCCGGGGAAGATCCTCGGTTCATCCTACGACGGCTAATTATTCTCGCCAGCGAAGACGTGGGTTTGGCCGACCCCCAGGCGGTGGCGGTGGTCACAAGCTGCGCCGACGCCTTCGACCACATCGGGATGCCGGAGGGGCGCTATCCCCTGGCCCAGGCGACGCTTTATTTGGCAATGGCCCCCAAATCCAACAGCACCATGGGCTTTTTTGATGCCCTGGCCACGGTGGAACGGGAGCGCGAAGCGACGGTGCCCAATCCCTTGCGGGACGCCAACCGCGACAAGGCCGACCTGGGCCACGGCCAGGGATACCTCTATCCCCATGCCTATCGAGATCATTGGGTGGCGCAGCAGTATTTGCCGAACGGACTCCAGGGGCAGGTGTTCTATCAGCCCTCCAGCCAGGGCTATGAAGCGGCCCTGCAAACCCAGGTGGCCCAGCGGCGGGAGGCCCAACTGGCGGCATTAGTGGATGGATCGAGCGTTCTGCCAGACGTCCTCACCTACAGCCCCGACGATCCGGCCCGTGACCGCTGGCTGCAACGCACCCTCAGCCAAGCCGGAGCCCAACTCGGCCAGGTGCGAGATCATCTGTTTGCCATGGCCCCACCCCAGCGCCATCACCGGATTCTAGACCTCCATGCCCGCACGGGGTTACTGACCTGGGAGGCCCTGCGCCGCGTGCCCGAAGGCCAGGTCTACGCCAGGGTTCACAACGCCCAGGACTATGCCGCCCTCACCGAGCAAACCGCCGCCCTGCCGGAACTGCACCGCCCCGTCCTCGTCCATGCCGACTACGAAGCCCTCTCTGCCTACCTATCGGCCCACAGTCCTGATTTGGCCTTTGAGCGCATTGTAGGCCGCAACGCCTTTGGCCAAGCCGTCAACCGAGAGCGATTTGTGGAGGTGCTGCGTCAGTGGTTGGCTCCGGATGGGGTAGTGCTACTGGTGGAAACCATCCCCCGCCACAGCCAGCGCATTTCTAGCCTGGTGGATGCCGCGTCCCTCAGCAAAACCCTGGTCAAACGCTGGCACGAAGCCGAGGAAAATGCTCTGCAATCTACCAACGACCTCCGTTTTAACTGGCAGGCCGACACCCTCGAAACCCTGCTGCATCAGGCCGGGTTTACGGTACAACTTTCCACCGATCTCCTGCATACGGGAATTTATCTGTCCGAATCCCTCCTACAGCGGTGGTTTGCGGTGGATCACCATCCCCCCAGCTACCGTGATCAACTCGCCCCGTACCTATCCACCAAGGATTTAGCCGCCATCCAAACCCTGTGCCAACGGCAACTCACGGGCCAAACCATCGACTGGCAATCCACCCTGGCCTACCTCAAAGTCCGCCGAACCGCCTAGAGTAGATTAACCTGAGTTCGGGATCAGCCTAGGACTTCCATCGTTAGAAACCCGTTTCCAGCTCCGACGCTGGCTCACCCTGACGGGAAGCAAGCTACACCCTAAGTCCCTCTCCCATGGGGAGAGGGACTTTGAAACTCTAGCTCCCCCTCTCCCCGTGGGAGAGAGGGCTGGGGGGTGAGGTCTCCGAGTTCTGGAAATCCCGCTGTTTTGCGCTATTTTTTGCGTTTCCCCTGCCATGAGCCGCACCTTCAAAGCCACCGGAATTAACCTCAAGGCCATGCCCCTGGGGGAGGCGGATCGGATTTTGACGATTCTCACCCCCGACCTGGGCCTGATTCGGGCGGTGGCACCGGGGTCGCGCAAGCACCAGTCGCGGCTGGGGGGGCGCAGCGATTTATTTGTGATTAACGACTGGCTGGTGGCCAAGGGCAAGCGGCTGGATAAGGTGGTGCAGGCGGAAACGGCCCGCACCTTTCCCAAGCTCAGTCAGGATTTGGGACG
>JALQST010000194.1 GCA_023264315.1 Nodosilinea sp. BSH.14 | reverse complement strand
TGGTGGAAGGATATTTTCGCTATGTCAATTTAGGAGATTGGGAAAACTGGCTTTCACTGTTTGAAGAAAATGCAGTGGTCATTGAACCCATTGGAACAATTGAGGGGCTGGAGAATCTGCGGCAAGCGGTGGAAGTTCTTAAAAAAGTCTACACTTCGTTTCAGAACATCCTGATCAGCTATTTTACTGAGGGAGACCAAGCATCTGCGCAAACCCATATTTCTGCAGTGACTGCTAGTGGGGAAAAAGTCGAGGTAGATGTCTGCAATATCTACACAATCAGGAATGGCAAGATTATCCATCAGAAGAATTATCTGGATACGAGAGAACTTCAACCATTTCTCGATGAATTGAAAAAGCAAGGGTATTAACTAATTCCCTGTGCTCTTTAGCAAAAATGTCGGAAACATCATCTAGATTGCGAAATTAAGAATATGCATAGAATTCGATTCTCCCACATTGCCTTAAATTGCAAGGATCCCATTAGAATAGAGGCTTTTTATAGCCAGCATTTTGGATTTGAGCGTGCACGGGTTTACGACCCAGGTGAACATGAAGTGGTTATGATTCGCCTGGGAGAATGCTATATCGAGTTATTTCCTGCTCACCAAGAGCGACCGCTATCTCCGCCAGAGAAAGATGGTTATGATTTTGTTGGCATGCGCCATTTCTGTTTTGAGGTGGATGATTTGGATAATGTTCTGAAGAGCATGGGTGATGAGTTGATAATCTCTCTCGGCCCATTAGATATGGGTCAATATATCGACAAGATGAAAGTGGCTTGGATCAAGGATCCAGAGGGTAATGTCATTGAACTGAATCAAGGGTATCGTGACCAGGTGCAGCCACCTGCATTCGACGCTAATCTTAAGGTGGACTAGACTGATATGCACCATTTAGTCTATGCCTTGGCTAGCAGGATTGCAAGTAATCCCTGGCTAGCCATGCTTACGGGATTATCTATCGTCAGCTTTGGCGGACTTGATTTACTCGAAACCACGCGGAAATCGATCGATATTCCGTTTATCAGTGAATTCGGCCTCGTTCTAGCGGGATTGCAGCAGATTGTCTTTGGGCTTGCCAACGTACTTTTGGGTACACGTCTGGTTGGGATTGGGCTTTTGGGCGCTAAACATGACGATAATCATCCGAACATCAATCGGATGCTCAAGGGCTACGTGGAAAATCCTTTTCTGAACTTCGGGCTTGGCTGCGCCTTGCTGATGATGGTGTCTGTTCAAGCTTGGCAGGATTGGGTTATTGGTGGGATCGGCGAAAAGCGGTCGGTTTGGTATTTTGGCTTAGGTTTGATCGCTCTCCTTAGTATCGCCCGCAGTACAGAGAGTGTTCTACTGGCTCTAGGCATGATGGATGCAGCTGAATCTAGAGGGCACTTCGCTCTACATCTGGCTCACCGGATCAACGCTTATGTACGCAAGCCCTGGGTGTTGATACTTGTGGCCATCACCTGCATCGGCTTTGGCGTCTTTGAAGAGATTTTTGTCGTTGCCACCGATCCTGGCACTGGTGTATTTATCGCTCACTATGGATTTTTGCAGTTTGCCGTGCTTGAGGGAAGTAAACTGGCACCCATTATTTTCCCTGGCGCTGTATTAGCTAAGGAGGGTCTGGCACCGCCGGATTTAAACAGTCCACCTTAGCGGTTGTTTGACAAGGGTTGCCCAAGATATAGTTCACTGCCAAGAGGGCTCAAAAATGTTGAATTTTGAGGATATCATTCTGCTCTATGGGTATAGGTTGGGACTCTCTTCGGCTTTTCAAACAACCTCTTAAGTCGATAGACTCCGAAGCTTAAAAGACAAGATAGAAGAGGTTATGTTCCCTTGGTTTTAAGGTTATTTGCTGATTAAGGATATTTAGGTAAAGGAGTGAAGAATGAAGCTAAACGGTAAAAAAATCGGCATCTTGATTGAGAGCGATTTTTACGAACATGAAATCTGGTATTATCACTACCGCTTTCTAGAGGAAGGTGCAGAAACCCATTTTATGACTCGTTTGTGGGGGCAACCCTCGATCACCTTTAAGGGCCATGAATACCATGCTCCCTTTGAGTGCAACGAGTCCTTCGAGGGTATGGATGATGAAACCTTAAAAAGCTTTGCCGCCATCATCGTACCCTCGGCCATGGTGTCCGATCGCCTGCGCTACACCGAAGACGTCACCCAAATACCCCCTGCCACCGAGTTCCTAAAGCGAGCCTTTGCCCAGCCCAGTATTGTCAAAGGCATTATCTGCCATGGTCTGTGGCTGGTGGCTCCTGCTCCAGAACTGGTCAAGGGGCGTTCCCTCACCTGTCACAACAACCTCCATGGCGATGCCATCGCCTACGGTGCTCTCTACCGTGACGAGGACGTGGTGATCGATGGCGACCTGGTGACCGGACGCACCGGTGCCCACGCCCATCTCTTTGCCCGCACCATTATCGATCAGTTATCCAAGCCTGAAGTCTAGCCCTGATCCATTTTCCTCGTAAGGATTTTCCCATGACCGTGGCGATCCACTCTGCAACCCCGACCTATACCGTAGCTCCGGGTTTTTCCCAGCCTCTAGGGGCGACGGTAACACCAGAGGGAGTCAACTTTTCCCTGTTTTCCGAAGCCGCCACCGAGGTTGATCTGCTGCTGTTTGATCAGCACGATGATGTTCATCCCTTTCAGATCGTTGAATTTGACCCCATTGTTAACAAAACATTTCACTTCTGGCATGTATTAGTGGTGGGGTTACCCGCCGGCACCCACTATGCCTACCGGGTTAATGGCCCCGATCGCCCCCAGGAGGGCTATCGCTTTGATGCCGAGAAGGTGTTAATTGATCCCTACTCCAAGGGTAATAACAAAACCCTATGGAACCGGGGCAAAGCCTGTACCCCCGGTAGTAACCTGGACAGTTCCCTCCGCTGCGTTGTGATCGATATCGATAACTATGACTGGGAGGGCGATCGCCCCCTGGGCCGGCCAATGGCGGAAAGCATTATCTACGAAATGCATGTGGGCGGCTTTACCCGATCGCCCAGTGCCGGGGTTCGCCATCCCGGTACCTTTGCTGGTGTCGTGGAAAAGATCCCCTACCTCCAATCCCTTGGGGTAACGGCGGTAGAACTCCTCCCGGTATTTGAGTTCGATGACACTGAGGTGCTGCGCACCGTCAACGACACTCCCCTGTACAACTACTGGGGGTATAGCACCATGAGCTATTTTGCTCCCCATCCGACCTACTGCGTTAACCCGGAGGCAGGAGACCATGTGCGAGAATTTCGCGATATGGTGAAAGCACTTCATAAAGCTGGTATTGAGGTGATCCTGGATGTGGTCTTTAACCACACCGACGAGGGCAACCACCAGGGGCCAATGTTTTCCTTTAAGGGGCTGGACAACCGGATTTACTATTACCTGGTGGGAGACGACCGCCAGTATTACTACGATTACACCGGTTGCGGTAATACCTTTAATTGCAATCACCCGGTGGGAGAAAAATTTATCCTCGACTGTCTGCGTTACTGGGTTAGGGATATGCACGTCGATGGGTTTCGCTTTGACGAAGGATCGGTGCTGTCGCGGGGAGAGGATGGCCAACCCCTGGAACATCCCCCCGTCGTCTGGGCGATCGAACTGGATGAGGTCCTTAAGGATACGAAAACCATCGCGGAAGCCTGGGATGCCGCTGGGCTCTACCAAATTGGCTATTTCCCTGGCTACCGTTGGGCGGAGTGGAATGGTCGCTACCGCGACGATATCCGCCGATTTGTCAAGGGCGATCCGGGGGTGATTGGGGCCGTGGCCTCACGCCTGGCCGGCAGTGCCGACCTCTACCAATGGCGAGGCCATTTACCGGTCAACAGTGTTAATTTCATCACCGCCCACGATGGCTTTACCCTCTACGACCTGGTGGCCTATAACGATAAGCACAACCAAGCCAATGGTGAAAATAATCAGGATGGCATCAACGACAACTTGAGTTGGAACTGCGGGGCTGAAGGAGAAACCCCTGATCAGTGGGTGAAGGACCTGCGGCAACGACAAATTAAAAACTTCGCCACCCTATTGCTGATCTCCCAGGGTGTGCCCATGTTAGTCATGGGAGATGAGGTAGGCCGTACCCAGGGGGGCAATAATAACGCCTACTGCCAGGATAACCCGATCAGTTGGTTTGACTGGACCCTACCGGAAAGGAATGGGGGTTTATTCAGGTTTTGGCAAATCCTGATCCAGCGGCGTAAGCACTTTAAGGAGTTGCTAGCGCCCCGCTACTTTACGGGAGCCACCAACGAGCGGGGGGTCGCCGATCTGACCTGGCACGGCACCCAACTCAATGCCCCCGGTTGGGATGATCCTAACGCCCGTAGTCTGGCCTTTACTGTGGGGGGGTTCAACGGGGATCCGGATGTACACATCATGATGAATATGTACTGGGAACCCCTGACCTTTGCCTTGCCGCAAATTTCCGGCTATGGCTGGTGGCGATCGCTAGATACGGCCCTCCCCTCCCCCCAGGATGTGGTGCCCCTTGGTGAAGAGGTGGCGATGGCTGGAGACACCTACACCGTAGCCGATCGCAGCATTGTCATTCTTGAGTCTAAGCCCTACTAGGGGCCTTTGTTCTTTACCCTGAGGACCGATTGATCATGGCCAACGCCATTAATTTCACCTTTTCCGATCTGATTGCGGGTTACATCACCAAGGTTGAGTTCCCTGACCTGTTTGACTGCCAGGACTTGGTGAGCCTACGTACCTCCGATCAACGAGACTACGAGATTAAGGTGACCAAAGCCTGTTACGCAGAGTTAGTACGCAACCTGGGGGAACCCTTTCAAGTCGCCCCCAGCCTCGACACTATTCTGGTGGAGGGGCGGTTTATCCATGCCTACGGGGTGTTTTACCCCGAAGCCAGCGGCCTTAAGTTTGAAGCCAAGCATATTTTGCTCTTTGGCCGTACCGCCGATCACCTCCGGTTTGAGGAGCAGGACTGGTGGATTGCCCAGATTCAGCAATTGCTAAATTTCTACCTGGAGGCCCAGTTTGGTCTGGAGGAGGGCGAAACCATTGACTTTCGCAACTTCCGCACCGATCTCAGCGCTGAGGGTAAAAAACTAGACGGCCAGCAAAACCTAGATACCATCTCTCGATTAGTTTATGGCTTTGCCACGGCCTACATGCTTACCGGTGACGAACGGGCGCTGGAGGCCGCTGTGAAGGGAACGGAGTATATGCAACGGCACTTCCGCTTCCGCAACTCAAGCGAGGGGATCTGCTACTGGTATAGCCAGATTAACCTGCAATCTAATGGCACCATTCGCAAATTTATTGGTTCCCAGGCCGGGGGAGACGAGGGGGGCAACGCCATGCCCTGCTATGAGCAAATTTATGCCTTGGCGGGGCCTACCCAAACCTTTCGCCTCACCGGCAATCGGGAAATTTTGCGGGATATTGAGGACACCATTAGTTTCCTCAACCGTTATTTCAAAGACCATGGGCCCCAGGGCGGCTATTACTCCCATGTGGACCCGGTCACCTTCTCTCCCCATGCCGAATCCCTGGGTATCAACCAGGCTCGTAAGAACTGGAACTCCATCGGCGACCATGCCCCGGCCTATTTAATCAATCTCTGGTTGGCGACGGAAAAGCCAGAGCACGGTGACTTCCTGGAATATTGCTTTGATTTGATCTGCAAATATTTCCCCGACTACGACTACAGCCCCTTCATGAACGAGAAATTCCACGACGACTGGAGCCGTGACCTCAGTTGGGGCATTCACCAGGCCCGATGTGTGGTGGGTCACAACCTGAAGGTGGCCTGGAACCTGACCCGGATGCAAAGCCTCAAACCCAAAGACAGCTACCGTGACTTCGCCCACAAGATTGCCAGCATGATTCCCTCGGCAGGTTGCGATACCCAGCGGGGCGGCTGGTATGACATGATGGAGCGCACCCTGAAGGATGGAGAGGAGTTTTACCGGCTGGTCTGGCACGATCGCAAGGCCTGGTGGCAGCAGGAGCAGGGCATTCTAGCCTACTACATCATGGCTGGGGTCTACGACGATAAACCAGAGTACCTGCGCTATGCCCGAGAGGGTTCCGCCTTCTACAACGGCTGGTTCCTCGACTACGATGCTGGTGGCATTTACTTTAATGTGCTGGCTAATGGCCAGCCCTACGCCCTCGGCACTGAGCGAGACAAGGGCAGTCACTCCATGGCTGGTTACCACTCCTTTGAACTATGTTTTCTGGCGGCGGTTTACACGAACCTGCTGGTTAACAAGCAACCCATGGACTTCTTCTTCAGCCCTGAACCAGGGGCCTGGCCAGATAATCGGCTACGGGTAGCTCCAG
>JALQST010000193.1 GCA_023264315.1 Nodosilinea sp. BSH.14 | reverse complement strand
ACACCCCACGGCCCTGCTGGGGACGCTCTATAGTCGCTGGCCCGGTCATCAGCAAACGGCCCTCTACACCACCCCCTTTGCGGTGGAACTTCAGGCGGACTTGGCGGCGGCGCGGGAGGCGGGCTGTCGCTATGCGGTGCTGGAGGTGAGTTCCCACGCCCTGGCCCAAAATCGAGTGTGGGGCTGTCCCTTCGAGGTGGCGGTGTTCACCAACCTCACCCAAGACCACCTGGACTATCACCGGGACATGGAGGATTATTTTCAGGCCAAGGCGCTGCTGTTTGGCGAAAACTACCTGACCGGACGGGCGATTGTGAATGCCGATACGCCCTATGGGGAGCGGCTGGTGGCGCAGCTTGCCGCTGACCAAGTGTGGACTTACAGCACCCAAAATCCTGACGCGGATTTATACACCGGGGATTTGACCTATCAGGCGAACGGCGTCTCGGGAACGCTGAAAACCCCGGCGGGAACGGTGCCCTTTCGCTCGCCGCTGGTGGGGCAATTTAACTTGGAAAATCTGCTGGCTTCGGTGGGGGCGGCGCTGCATTTGGGCGTTGACCTAGAAACCATTGCGGCGGTGCTGCCCAGGTTTGGCGGGGTGCCGGGGCGGATGGAGCAGGTGAAAATTACCCCCGATCAAGACATCAGCGTGATTGTGGACTATGCCCACACGCCGGACAGCCTGAAAAACTCCCTCCAGGCGGCGCGGCCCTTTGTGCCCGGTCGGCTGATCTGCGTCTTTGGCTGTGGCGGCGACCGAGATCGTACCAAACGCCCCCAGATGGGCCGGATTGCCTACGACCTCGCGGATGCCGTGGTGGTCACGTCTGACAACCCCCGTACCGAAGACCCAAAGCAAATTCTGCGGGACATTGTGGCGGGCATTCCGGCGGAACTGGAGCCAGAATCGGTGATGGTGGATCGCGCCCAGGCGATCCAGGCCGCCATTCAGATGGCCCAACCAGGGGACGGGATTCTGATTGCCGGGAAAGGCCACGAAGACTACCAAATCCTCGGCACCGAGAAAATCCACTTCGACGACCGCGAACAGGCCCGCTTGTTTCTGGCCGAGAAATATCAGTAATCCGACGAGTTCGTAGCGAGATGGATAGGTGACTAATTGTGAATACAATCCTGATTCTACGGCCTTAGCGGCGGGGAGTAGCCTACCCTGGTAGGTATTCTCCCGCTGGGTTGGCCCCGCTGTGCTATGGCTTCCCTGCTGTTGATCTGTGTCGTTATCCCGATGCGTTGATTTCCATGTCGTCGTCTTCCACCTCTCCGGCTTCCCTGCAACCGCTTTTGCAAAGTAGCGATGCCGCGCCAGACTACATTCAAATCAAGGCCAAGGGGTTGAAGACGATCCTGCGTTCCCTAGCAGAATTCTTGGAAACCTACCAGGTACAGGCGAACCTGTTTGCGAAACTGCCCAGTGGGGCGGTTTGGCAGGAGGATATCTGGCGCTACGGGCAAATCCTGGACGCCGATCACCACATTTTCCAGTTTGTGCGCCCCGGAGCCGAGGCCGCCATTTCCCCCCCGGTGGCCTCGCCCGTCCCCCATTTCCCTATTCCGGTGGTGCTCCTCGATGATCAGGGCTGGCGGGGCGAGTATTTCGTGTTGATCCAGGCCGAGACCTTTGCCGCCTTGGTGGTGGCCCATCGGCTTCAGCACGTGCCCACCCATGCCCCCGGCGAAGACCCCGACCTGGCCTTCCACGGCGAGGAGGAGTATCCGGTGCCAGCGGAGCATCATCCCCAGGTTCTGGCCCCGGGAACCGCCCCCGCCCATCGTTCCGTCTATCTGTCGATCTGCGTCTCCATTCACCCGGTTTTGGTGCAGGGGATGCAGGAGTTGCTTCGCCCGATCATCGCCCAACAGACCCAGACTCACCCCGTACTGACGGATTTAGCTCATCACTGGGATCGGTATTGCCCCACCGTAGACCCGACCAGTTCCAGCTTTTTGAGCCTGGTGGATCGGTGGCTGCTGTGGCACCTGCGCCTCCAAGAACACCTGCGGCAGACGATGACCACCTATCGTCATCAGGCCCTGGAAATGTCCACCCTGTCTTCTCAAAATGAGGTGCTGATCAACACCCTGCGCCTCAAGGATGAATTTCTCAACACCGTCGGACAAGAGCTGCGCACCCCCCTCACCACCATTAAAACCGCCCTCACCCTGCTCGATTCTCCCCACCTCAAGCCCCCCCAGCGCCAACGCTATATGGACATGATTTGCCATGAGTGTGATCGCCAGACTGCTTTGATTAGCGGCGTTCTGAACTTGCTGCAAATTGAAACCAGTGCCAACCCAACCCAACGGGTGCCCGTCCATCTAGATGAAACCGTCCCGCCGGTGGTGAGCACCTACCAGCCCCTAGCCGAAGAAAAAGGCGTCATGCTGGCCTACACCATTCCCAATAGCCTGCCCAAGGTGGCCTGCCCCGAAGCCTGGTTGCGGCAGATTATGATTCACCTGCTGAACAACAGCATCAAATATACCCAGAGCGGCGGCGAAGTCTGGGTGACGGCCCGTCCCGCCGAAGATGTCGTGGAAATTGAGGTGCGCGACACGGGCATCGGCATTGCCCCCCAGGATTTGCCTCAGGTGTTCGACTATTTCTACCGGGGCCGCAGCCTCCCCGGCGATGTCCCCGACGGGGCCGGACTGGGTCTATCCATTGTGCAGCAGTTGCTCATGCTCTGTGGCGGCACCATCGTAGTCAGCAGCCAAGTTGACCGAGGCACCACCTTCCTCGTGCGCCTGCCCATCTACGAGGGGTGATGCCTCTTCAGACCGCCCTATCGCCCCCAAAGCCGCTAGTCTTCTTTACCCAGTGCCCCCGGGGCCCCCGCCAGGGTTTGCTTGGGCGAACAGGTGAGAATCATAATCACCAAGGTAAGCAGGTAGGGCGCGGCATTAAACAGGTAGTAGTAGGCATTGATGCCCACGGACTGGAAGGCAGGCCCCAGGGCCTGAGCACCCCCAAACAGCAGCGACGCCCACAGACATTGCCAGGGTTGCCAGCGGGCAAAAATCACCAGGGCCACCGCCATCAAACCCTGGCCGCTGGAGATGCGCTCCGTCCACACGCCAGGGTAGTACAGGGAGAGGGACGCGCCACCGATACCCGCCAAAAAGCTGCCCATCACAATGCTGGCCATCCGCACCTTAAAGATGGAAATGCCCATGGCCTTGGCCGACTCAGGGCTGTCTCCCACCGCCCGCACATACAGCCCCCAGCGGGTGGATTTGAAAAACCAGCTCATCAGCGGCACCACCGCCACTCCCAGCAAAAACAGCGGGCTAATTTGCAAGGCCGACTGCACCTGGGGCACACTGCTCCAGGCTCCGGCATTGAGGGTGGGCAACTGGGGCGCTTGGGGCTGAATGAAGGGCTTGCCCAGAAAGTTCGCTAAGCCGCCGCCAAAGATAATCATGGCGATGCCCGTGGCCACATCGTTGACCCTGGGCTGCTGGGACAACCAGCCATGGATGGCTCCTAGGCCCATCCCGGCAATCCCCGCCACCAACACCCCCAGCCACGGGGCCAGGGCAGGGCCAACCACGCCCGACGCCAGGTAGGCAATGGCATAGGCACTCATCGCCCCCATCAGCAGGGTGCCCTCCAGACCGAGGTTAATCTTGCCGCTTTTTTCCGTCAGACATTCCCCCAAGCTGACGAACAGGAACGGCACACTCCCCCGCAGGGTGCCCGCCAAAATACCCAAAGGAACCCCCCACCAACCCAGTGCTTCTGCCGCCATAGCTAAACCTCTTGAGGATGAAACAATTAGGACGCCCGCTCGGATGGATCCCCCCTAGCCCCCCTAGGAAGAGGGGAACTGGATTCAAAGGCCCCTTTCCCAAGGGAAGATCGACCCCTAAATCCCCCTTAGGAAGGGGGATTTAGGGGGATCCCAAACTTGGCCAATAGCCCATATCCCTAGGCCGACACGCTCGATCCGGTGGAAATTCGGGCCGGACGGTCTTGGAAAATGGGGAAGCGTCCGTAGAGGGAATCGCTGAATAGGACGCAGAGGAAGACGATGCCCTGGAACACCATCACCGTGGCGTCGGGCAAGCCGTGGGATCGCTGCAAGATGCCGCCGCTGGCCAAAATACCCCCCAGCAGCACCGACACTAGCACCATGGCTAGGGGGTTATGGCGCGACACAAAGGCCACCAAAATCCCGGCATAGCCGTAGTTGGAGACGATGGACTCGTTCAGGCGTCGCTGCACCGCCGCAATTTCGACCATGCCCGCCAGCCCCGCACAGGAGCCCCCCAAAAAGCAGATGGCCAGGGTGAGCTTGCCCACGGGCAAGCCCGCCATCCGAGCGGCGCGGACGTTGCCTCCAGCGGTGCGGGCGGCAAAGCCAAAGGTGGTGCGCTGCATCAGCACGTAGGCCAGAATGCAGGCGATGACGCCGTAGATCAGTCCGTAGTGGATGCGGGTGGTGGGTAGGTTCCCTAGCCAAGCCGATTGCACAATCTCGAAACTGGAGGGCTTAGTGACAAAGCTGGGATCCCGCATTGGCCCTTGCACCAGGTGGTTGAGCAGGGCAATGGCGATGTAGTTCATCAACAAACTGCTGATGGTTTCGTTGACGCCCCGGTAATGGCGTAGAGCACCCACCGCCATAATCCACAGCCCCCCGGCCACAATGGCCACCAGGGCCATGGCCACCATGACCCAAAATCCCGGTAGGGCCGTGCCCAGCCCTAGCCCTGTCACCGTAGCCGCTAGGGCACCGATCACCAGCGCCCCTTCGTTGCCAATAATCACCAGCCCCAGGCGAGCGGGCAAGGCTGTACAGAGGGCGGTGAGCATCAACGGAGAGGCCCGCAGCAGGGTATTCTGCCAAGCACTCCAACTTCCGAAGGCGGCTTTGTAAATGGATCCATAGACGGCGAAGGGGTTGGCTCCGGCCAGGGCGCAGAAGATGCCAAAGATCACCAGTGCCCCCAGCACCGCCCCCGCTGGAATCACGACGGCTTCGAGGGAACGCCGCCAGGATTGGGTGGACATCATGGGTGGGGTGCCTCGCCTAGCTGACGGAACCGTTGACGCCTTCGATGAGGTAGTCCATTTTCTCCAGTTCAATGGCGTCAATGGGGAAGCCCTTGTCGGCAGGTAGGATTTCCTGGCCATCGTTGGTTTTCAGGGGGCCGTTGTAAATCGTCAACTGGCCAGCCTTGATGGCTTCCATGGCGGCGTCGGCATCGGCCTTGGCGTCCTCCGTCACCGGAGCACCGAAGGGCGACAGCTTACAGAATTTATCCTTGAGGCCACCCCGCAGAATGTGGGGAATGTCCCCTGCCATCAGGGTTTTGCCCGCCATGAACTGCTCCCCTAGGGAGGTGTAAATGCTTGACCAATCCCACTCGGCCCCGGTGAGGTAGCCCTTGGGCGCGAGGGGGCCTTGGTTGGCGTGGTAGCCAGAGGAGAAAATACCGCGCTTTTCGGCGGTTTCGATCACCACCTTGGGGCTATCCACGTGGCACGTCACCACATCCACGCCCTGGTCGGCCATGCTGTTGGTGGCCTCGGCTTCCTTCACCGGAGCGGCCCAGTCCCCGGTGAAAATTACCTGGGTAGTGGCTTCGGGGTTGATAGAACGGGCTCCTAGGGTAAAGCTGTTGATGTTGCGGAGTACCTGGGGAATGGGCTTGGCGGCCACGAAGCCCAGTTTGCCCGATTTGGACATATGGCCCGCCACTACGCCCGCCACGTATTGGGCTTCGTCGATATAGCCGAAATAGCTACCCACGTTGTTGGGGTGGACGCCCTCTTGGTAGAGACCGCCTGCGTGGAAGAACTGCACCTCTGGGAACTCGCCCGCCAGTTCCAAAATATAGGGGTCAAAGTAGCCGAAGGAGGTGGGAAACAGCACCTTGGCTCCATCGATTTCAATCATGCTCCGCATGGCCTCGGCCACGGCGGTGGTTTCGGGCACGCTGGCCTCTTCCACCAGGCGAATCCCGGGCACATTGGCCACCATGGCAGCGGCCCCTTCGGCGTGGGCCTGGTTGTAGCCAAAGTCATCCTTGGGGCCAACGTAGAGGAAGCCCACCACCAATTCTTCGCCCGGAGTGGATCCGCCACCCGCTTCCCCAGTGCTGGGGGACTGGGCGCAGCTTGTACCAAACTTAGCCGTGAGACCAAAGGCAGAGGTGGCCAACAGCCCCCTCATCACCTGACGACGGGAAAAAACTAGGGAACGACGACGATCAGTCATAGGGTGTTCATCTCTCAAGGATGGGACGGCTTGACCAGAACCCCAGGGATATCCCTGAAGTCCAACGGCCCCTTACCGCATTCCCTTAAGAATTGGTAAAATCCCAGGCCGCAGTTGTATCAAGAGTAACGGTTTGAGGATTTCGACGTGGATTTCTCCGCC
>JALQST010000192.1:4623-6412 GCA_023264315.1 Nodosilinea sp. BSH.14 | reverse complement strand
TTCCGATCTAACGATCGCGGCGGCAGCGGCAACGCCACCGGCACCGGCCCCTGGTCGATCAGTGGCATCGCCCTGCAAAGCGGTGACAACCTCATCACCGTCACCGCCGCCGATGCCGCCGAACTCTACGACTGCCGCTTGGCGCTGGAATGCCTTGCCGTGGCCGGGGCCTGCCAAAACGCTACCCCCGAGCAATTGCAACGCATCGAAGCCTGTGTGACCCAGGCGGATTCCCTAGAAGCGCAGAGTCATCCCGCCTTGCCCCACCGAGGTCAGGGCTCTGCTCTCTCTCCCCAGCCAACACCGGAGGATCCACCCTCCCCTCAGCAGTTATTGGACGTGGACTACCAGTTCCACCACTTGATTGCCGAAAGCTCCGGCAACCGACGGCTGATTTCCCTGCTGGATGGCCTGTTCGACGCCATGGCCCTGCTGCGCATCCAAACCCTGAAGCAAAACCCCGAGGTGCTGGATATCCGCCTCGAACATCGGCAGATTTACCAAGCCATCACCGCCCGCGACTCAGGCACCGCCGTCGCCGCCATCCAAAGCCACCTCAGGGCCAGCAAAGCCCGGGTGATCCAAGAAATCGAAGCCTACCAACCCCCTGCCTAATCCCCAGTCCGGCCCACATCCCCCAGACCACAGCGGGTGAGGTCTCCTCGCCCGCTGTGGTCTACCCGACTCCCCACTCCCCACTCCCGACTCCCCACTCCCCACTCCCTACACATACCGAGTCAAATTCACCCGATACCGCTCCTTCTTCGTCACAGCCACCTCCCCAATCGACAGTCGTCCCTTGCCGCGAATGGCGACCAAATCCCCCGAGGCTAGGGTGTGGCTGGGTTGGATGATGGTTTTCCAGTTCACCCGCACATCGCCAGCGGCGATCAGATCGGCCATTTTGCTGCGAGACATGCCGAACCCCGCCGAGGCCACCGCATCCAGCCGCAGGGAGGCTTCCACGGTGGTGAGGTCCTTGGTTTGGGGCGGGCGCACCTTCAGTTCTTCCCAGGGGATGATCTGGGTTTTCACCGGGACGGAACGCACCTGGGTGAGGTGGAGGGTGAGAAATTCCGCCAGATCCGGCATGACGATGGCCTGGGCACCCCGTTCCCCAAGGACGACAATATCGCCCACCTTGTCGCGCACGAGGCCCGTGCTCAGCAGCGCCCCGAGGAAGTCGGGGTGGGTGGCGGGGTCGAACATGAAGTTGCCCGCCAGGTTCACCAGGGCCAGGGGAATGTGGCTGGTGTCGAGGGGGAGATCGCTGCGGGCGATGGCGAGGCGCTGCCGTTCCGCCTGGGGATAGCCGCCCCAGGGCAGGATATGCACATCGGTGAGGCGCTGAAATACCCGCTCCGCCTCCACCCGCTCCGGCGGCGAGAGGAAATCCGTCACCACAATTTCCCAGGTTTTCAGCGCCTGTTCCGCCTGATCTAACAGGCGAGCCAGACAATCGCGGTTTTCCACGGACTTCAGCAGGTCATCCTTAGGTAGCATGGGCAGGGGGTACACCAAAACACGTCTATGTTCCACCTTATCGCCATCTTGGCCCCGGATTGGGGGCAACCGATGGCGGGTCATCGCCCCTGGGGTAAACCCTCATGGTAAAACAAAGACATCAAACCCGGACGATACCTGTGCTGACGGTCACTCACATTTTGCCGGCGGATCCCACTGCCACGGTGGTGGCGGAACTGGCCCTCACCGCCCATGAACGCACCCGTTCCCGCCATCGCTTTGTGGCCACCGATGGTACCCCCGTGCAGCTTCAGTTGCCGAGGGG
>JALQST010000192.1:0-4599 GCA_023264315.1 Nodosilinea sp. BSH.14 | reverse complement strand
CAGAGCCCGTGCTGCGGGTCACAGCCACCTCAGCCCTGGCCCTGGCCCGAGCGGCCTACCACCTGGGCAACCGCCATGTGCCCCTCGAAATTGCCCCCGACAGCCTGACGCTAGAGCCCGATGCGGTGCTGGAGGCGATGCTTAATCAACTGGGGGGGCTGACGGTGCAGAGCTTGGTACAGCCCTTCGAGCCCGAGGCCGGAGCCTACCACGGGGGCCACACCCACACGGCCCAGGATTCCCATACTCACGACTCCCATACCCAGGAGTCCTATCACCAGGATTCCCACACCCACGCCTCCCACGCTCACCCGTCCCACACCCACCACCCCGGTAGCTAGCCCATGGAAACCAGCCCTGCCCTGCTGCGTCTGCTGCAATTGGCCAGTCCGGCCCTCCCCGTTGGAGCCTATAGCTATTCTGAAGGGCTAGAAACCCTGATTGTGCAGGGCATGACCCGCCCCGAAGACCTCATGTCGTGGATCGAGCAAGAGCTGGCCCTGGGGCTGGTGCGGGTGGAGGTGGCCTATCTGCACCGCATCCATGCAGCGGCCCAGGTGGAGGCATGGCCCCAGATTGCCGCCGATAATCGCTGGCTGTCGGCCCTGCGAGACAGCGAAGAAAGCCGCCAACAGAGCTGGGCCACCGGACGCGCCCTGGTGCGATTGATCGGGGATGTGCATCCTGAACTCCGTCCTGCCCTGGAGGCCGTGGGGCAGCCCTGTAATTTTGTCGTCAGCTTTGCGGTGCTGGCGGCCCACTGGCAGATTCCGGCGGCGGCGGCGGGGCTGGGTTATCTCCAAGCCTGGGCCACGAACCTGATCACGGCGGCGGTGAAACTGGTGCCCCTGGGCCAAACCCAAGGCCAGCGGATGCTGCTTGATCTCAGTGCCGCCCTCCAGGCCACAGCCCTCCAGTGCGCCACCCTAAACCCCGAAGATCTGGCTCTGGGAGGATGGGGCGCATCCCTGGCCAGTATGCAGCACGAAACCCTCTATAGCCGCCTCTTTCGGAGTTGACGGCCAATTTCCAGAACGCCCTACCCGCTGGCTCCATCATCGTGTTTTTGTTCTCAGGTTTTGCCTTAGCCCACCGCCGCTTTGTTCTGTGTCCTGCGATTCGGGGGACGCGATGGATAGTCCGGTTCTGGCCGGGGGGGTGGCCTCTCCCAGGGCTGAATCCCAGGTTCCAGGACGCCGTGGGCGAGGAGACCTCGCCCCTACGGGGGGGTGGATGGGGCCAAAGGATGGCTCTAGGGTTTTCCCTGGTGATGGCGGTGATGCTGGCTTTGATCCCCATGTCGTCGGCTTGGGCGGCTCCGGGGGCGGCGGCCCATCCGGTGTTGACGGTGGAGGTGTTGCGGCAGCGGTTGGCCAGTCCCCTGCAACGGGATGGCCGTCCGGTGGTGGATTTGCGCTCTTTCACCATCGACCTCAAGACCGACCCAGACTTTGCCACCACGTTCTACCGCCTGCTGAGCAACGGGTTGCAGCGGCCCGCCACGCCGCCCATCCTCGACCTCAGCTATGCCATCGTGCAGGGGGAATTTGACCTGCAAAAACTGGGTCAGCGGGAGCCCCTCTACGGCGACACCCTGGCCCCCCTGCTCAGCCCGGAGGGGTTGTCGCAACTGAAGCGGGATCGGCAGCGGTTATCCCAGCTCAGCGGCCTGTCCCAATCGCTGCTGATTCAGGCGGAGGGTACCCCCCAGGAAATCTACCTGTTTCGGGGGCCGGTGCTGGCGGTGCAAACCCGCTTTGAGGGGGCCTTCATGGTCGGGGAAACCTACGTGCTGGGGCGGATTTTGGCCCAAGGGGCGGTGTTTGATCAGGAGGTGTACCTGTCGGGGGGGCGATTTAACCGGGAGGTGAACCTGGTGGGGGCGGATTTTCGCCGTCGGGTACAGGCCAAAAGCGCCATTTTCTTTGCCCCCGCCCGGTTTGACCAGGGCACGTTTCGCCAGGGGGCCAATTTCCAGGGAGCGGAATTTAAAGACAATGCCAACTTCAGCGGCAGTCA
This sequence comes from Nodosilinea sp. BSH.14, assembly GCA_023264315.1. Lineage (GTDB taxonomy): Bacteria > Cyanobacteriota > Cyanobacteriia > Phormidesmidales > Phormidesmidaceae > Nodosilinea. The sequence goes on along the minus strand of JALQST010000192.1, from coordinate 2,580 downwards.
GTTGGCGGGGGATTTGAACTTCAGCCGAGTGCAGTGGCAGGGCACCGCCGACTTTGCCCGCACCCTGTGGCAGGGGACGGCCTTCTTTTTGCGGGATCGGTTTGACCGAGCTTTGTTTTTCACCGAGGCTCGCTTTGAGGCTCCGCTGATTTTGCGACAGGCCCGGTTTGCGGCCCCCGTCAACCTGCGCAACGCCTTGCTGGGGCCAGAGGCCGACTTTGGCGATGCCCTGTTTCAGCCCGCTGCCTACCTGAATGTGGCGGGGATGGAGTTCAGCGTGGAGCAAACCCCCCTGTTGGGCACTCCGGGGCGGATTGGTCGGGCCTTTTCCGTGCCGCAGTTGGCGGGCAACGAAACCCTGCTGCGCAACCTCGAACGCAACTTCCGCCAGTTGGAACAAATCAGCGACGCCAACGCCATCGCCTACACCACCGAACGGCTGCGGCTGAAGGACTGGCAGCGGCAACTGGTGGGGGCCGACCTCAACGAAGCCCCCCTGTCGGCCCTGGTGAAGGCGGGGTTTAAACCGGCCCAGGCCGAGGCCCTGATCGCCTACCGCCAGGAAAAACCCCTGCTCAGCGTGGACGACATTTTGAACGTCAAGGGCATTGACCTGGCGGCCTACGTCAAGGTGCGCGACCACGTGCTGACCCGACGGCAAAACGCCCTGGGGAGCCAGTTGACCCTGGCCCTGCGGTGGGTAATTCTGGCGGTGCTGCTTGTCCTGAGCCACTACGGCACCAGTTTTGGGCTGATTTTTGGGGTGGGGCTGGTGGCCATTCCCACCTTTGCCGCCATGGTGTGGTTTGTGGATCGCTACCGCCGCCGTCGGCCCACCCCCATCCTGCCGCCCCTGGAGGAAGGGCTGTGGCTGGGGGGCTGCGGCGGTCTGCTGCTGCTGCTGGGGCTAAATAACCTGCTCCGATTCGCCGACTATCCCCAGTTCACCCTGGTTTGTCTTGGGTTGCTGATTTTCCCCGTGCCCCTGCTGCTGATCGCCCTGCTGCTCAAACAGGGCCGGTTTCATAACCAAATCCACGACAGCTACCTGGTGGAAGACGGCAGTATGCGCCAACTGCGGATTCTGATCGCCCGTCTGCCCGTCATTCCCAAGTTTCCCTTCTTTCGCGATCGCTACACCCCCATCCTCCTAGATCGCCGCTGGAACTGGCTGAACTACCTCGATTTCAGCCTCAACAACTGGATCAAATTCGGCTTCAACGACATCCGTCTGCGCGACAAAAATGTTCCGGGCCTGATCACCGCCCTGGTGTGGTACCAATGGGGGCTCGGGCTGCTCTACACCGCCCTGCTGCTGTGGACGCTCTCCCGCACCATCCCCGGCCTCAACCTACTCCTGTATTTCTAGGGCCGAAGCCGAAGCGGGGCCGAACTCTGGCCAGTCCCCCAGGCAAACCCTCGGTATCACACCAAAGCTTAGCCGTGCCATACCCCGTATGGAGAGCCCATGCAGTTTGGATCGGCTAACCCTCAGCCATCGACCGTTTGATGGCTTGCACGGCCTGAGCCAGAATTTCTGCGGCTTGGTCAAGGTCATCGTCGGTCGAGAACTTGCCTAGACCCAGTCTGAGGGCACCCTCAACGACAGATTCGGCTAACCCCATGGCACGAAGCACGTGGGAAGGGGCTTCTACTCCAGAGGAACAGGCGGATCCGGTAGAAATGGCGAGTGTGTGCCGCACTCGGGCCATGATGGCGCTGTTGGGGATACCGGGAATGGAGATATGGAGGTTTCCAGCCAGACGATTTTGCAGGTCGCCATTGATCACAAGGTCGGGGATTTGAGCTTGGAGCCGAGATTGGAGGTAATCGCGCTTTTGACCAATGTCAGCCTCATCCACGGCCATTTCTGCTGTCCGCAGCCGACAGGCTTCGCCTAAGCCCACAATCCCCGGCAGATTGAGGGTGCCGGGGCGCAATCCCTTTTGCTGGCCACCACCGTAGAGCAAGGGCGCTAGCCGATGGCCTCGCCGCACCACCAGCGCCCCAACGCCTTGGGGGCCGTAGAGCTTGTGAGCCGACAGGGCCAGCAGGGTCATCCCCCACTCGTTGAACTGGATGGGAATTTTGCCAACGGCTTGGGAGGCATCGCAAAGCCAGGGGACTTGGTAGGCTTGGGCGATGGCGGCAATTTTTTCGATGGGGTAAAGGGTGCCGACCTCGTTGTTGGCCGCCATAATGCAGAGCAAATGAATACCGCTGGCGCAGGCTTGCTCTAACGCATCCAGATCCAGGCGAGCCTGGGTATCGACGGGGATATGGATCAGATCAATGCGCCCCTGGTTGTGGAGAGCTTCACAGGTATCGAGAACGGCTTTGTGTTCAACGGTGGAAAGGGCAATGCGGGGTTTGCCCTCGCCCCCATTCCCTTTCCCAATTTGGGATACGCCCTCACCCCCAGCCCCTCTCCCAAGTTGGGAGAGGGGGGTAGAGTGTTGATGGTGCCTTGGATGGCGAGGTTGAGGCTTTCGGTGGCTCCGGAGGTGAAGATAATATCTCTAGGGGTAAGCTGTTAGTCATCTAAAATACACTAGCCAGATCTCCGTAAAAGCCTTTTGA
>JALQST010000191.1 GCA_023264315.1 Nodosilinea sp. BSH.14 | reverse complement strand
CACGACGGCCAGGAGTTTCGCTACCAGAAGCGCATCGAGCCTAGGGATGAGGCGTTTCCGGCAGTGCCGACGGTGGTGCGGGTGTCGGGGCAAACCCAAGCGGAATGGCACGAGGAGGTCTTGGCGTTTCTCCACGACCTGAGAGAACGGGGCAACCTCACCGACTGGAACCAGGTGGCCTTGCTGTTTCGGTCGGTGAAGAGTGATAAGGCGGTGTCTCTCTCCCAGTTTTTGGAGGAGCACGGTATTAACGTCTACTCACCCCGCTCGAACCAGTTTTTTGAGCGGGAAGAGATCCGGCTGATGATTGGGGCGCTGATTTTCCTGTTCCCCCAGTTTCCCGAAATCCGCAAGTGGGCGGACGATGCCCACCTCTCTATCTGGGACTACTACGACCAGCAGTGCGTTGCCCCATTTCTAGGGGAACTTCGCAGGCCGGAAAATGAGGGGCTGTTGCGGTGGGCTCGGGCGATGGCCAAACAGCACCTCACCCTCACCACCAACGCTGACTAGGCCTTTTCGGGGCTGTTCTATCGGCTACTCCAGTTCCCGCTGTTTAGCCGCTACCTGGATGAAGATCGGCTGAGGTAGCGGGGTATCCAGCACAGCCGCGCCATGCGCAACCTCGCCATCTTCTCCCAACTGCTGGACAAGGAGACTAACGGCGGCTAGGGTGCGGAGGTAGTTTTTGTCGCCGGTGAAGACGAAAGCCTGGAACTCCTTATCCTTTTGCAGAATTTCGGTAATGTGGACGGTCAAAACTGCCTCCCCCTGGTCTATAAATTGGGAGATTTGAAATGCAAATTTATATCCTCCCGTATGCCATGCATGGTTAAAAGCGAGCGCACAAGGATCGACAGTGGCATCTGTTTTTAGAATTTTATTGATTCTGTTTTTAAGATGATTGCCACTAGGGTACCTCGAAAAATACAGATTTTTCTGGGAGTGGCAACGTGATCTCAAGGGTTCTAGCCTCTTGAAGGCCGCCAAATAGCAATTAATCGAGGTGCCCACTAGTAGCTGGCTTTTCAGAAAAACAGTTGTCAAGGGTGTTGACTAATAAACTGACGGCAAACTCAGTCGTTTAGCTCATCGCTCCACCAGGTGGGCAACCCGGCTTTACGGACATAGGCTTCGCTCAGCCCTACGGTAGAGAGCTTTTGGTAGAGCTTATCCATCGATAGCGTCTGGGTCATGGGCTTACCCTCGGAGTGAGCGTCTACATGGGTTCCGATGGTTGAGGTGGGGAACGGCGTAACTCCTTTAATCATGGTGCGATTTACTTCATTTTCTACTCTATCCATCCGATGTTCTGTCTGTCTTGGGGCAATTATTCTGGAGCCCCCCGCCAGATCAGGGCAACAGTTTGAGGAGCCAAGTGCGGTTGCGCCAAAGATCGACCCGGCCATCTTTGTAGATTTTGGCGATAAAGGGGGATTGGTTGCCCTGGGTAAATTTTTCCAGCTTGGGCAGCACCTTCACGAATAGATCGGCCATCTGCTGACGGGTGAGGTTGCCCGATACCAGGATGAAGACCCTCGCACCGGCACGGGCGATGGCCCTTAACTCCAGCGTGTTGGTTCCGATTGCGCCATCTTTGGTGAGCACCACCCAGCCGCGAGCGCTCACCACCGGCAGCCACTCCCGATCCTGGGTATCTTGGCCAAAGTGATCGTCTAGATGCTCAACCTGGGCGGCGGCTGTGACCAGGGCGTGGGTGACGGTCTTCCCTAGGCAGCGGTCAATGACAAACGTGGGGGGTGCTGCTGGGGGTCACGCGGCACGGTTTTGGGTTTCAAACTGGATGGCGGCTTTGACCTGGGCAGGGGCACAACCGAACTCGTCGGCCACGTCTTCGATGGAGTCGCCCGCGTCGATTAGGCTGACAATGGCTCGCGTGGGCACGCCCCGACCCGCAATCACCGGTTTACCAAACTGAATTGAGGGGTCAATGAAGATGAGCCTGTCGCTCCCCGGTTCGGGCACCAGATCCACCACCGGAAAAAAGCGACTGGCGATGCCGTCGGCGTTCCACTCTACGCGGGTGAGCAGGTGCTTGAGGGTTTCGCGCATGGCCAACTGCCCAGAGCGCGAGACGTTCACCAACTGGTCTACCTGGTCTACAAACAGGTCTACCCCGTCGGTCTGGAACCGTTTCATTACGAGGGGGTGGGGGGTGTTGAATTGCTGGCCGATGTAGTCGAGGGCTTTTCGTACTTTGTCGAGCTTGACCTGGTGGGTTTCGCGAATGATGCGGAGGACGTGGGCTTCGACTCGGTTGGTGAAGGAGAGTTGGGGATAGTCTGGGTGGGGCCGCTGGATCAGGGGTTCAAAGGCTTGTTGTCCGCCCTTGGTAGGGTAAGAGCGCCCTTCTAGCCAGGAGCGGAGGGTGCGGACGGGGATGTGCAAATACCCAGCCGCATCCTTTACCGGATAGGCCGGGATGTTGTAGATATCGTCATTCCACTTCACCGTCGGCAACCTAACAATCCTTAACCTTACCCAAATGTTACCGGAGTTTTGCCCAAGGTCAGGCATTCTAGACAAGGGAGCCTGGGGCACATCACGGTCTGGTGTGACATTGGGCGAGGAGGCTAAGCCAACCCTTATTATCGAATCGCCCTGGTTTTCGATAATAAGATTCTCTACTGTTATCGGTATCAGTGATACCGATAACAAGCCCATCCCCCCGCCCAGACCGACCGACCAGATCCATGATCCCTATACAAAGAGTCCGCTTTCGGAGCAAACGCTATCTAGGGGCCGATCCCACACATCCCTAGGCAGGCTGGGCAGACGGGCATATTCAAACACAATCCCCACGGTGGGCACATCGCGCCAAATCGGCTGGCTCAACAGGCGGTCATAGTAGCCTGCCCCATAGCCCAGACGATAGCCCTTCACATCACAGGCCACGGCGGGCACCAGAATTAAATCCACCAGGCTGGCCTCCATCGGGGGCGATTCGGGATGGGGTTCTAGGATGCCATAGGATCCCTTGGCGAGGGGCCAGGTTCCCTGGGGCGTCCACTGGTGCCAGTGCAGATCCTTCCCCACGCAGCGGGGCAAGCCCCAGTGGTTATGGTGCTGTGTGAGGGGGCTGAGGTCGGGCTCTTGGCGAAAGCTGGTGTAGGCCAAGATGACCCGACAACGGCGGAAATACTCCCAGTGGTGGAGGTGTTCGCAGATTCGGTCGCTCTTTTGCCGCCACACACGGTGGGGAATTTTTTGCCGTGCCTGAAGGAGACGGCGGCGCAGGTTGGATTTGGCTTCGCGGTTCAGTTCGGCGGTGGTGGACACGGGACTTGGGGGGTGGGGATCAGGGCCGGGGCGGTCATCTGATTCTAGGGCAGCCAGGGGTACTGGCGGAAATCGGGGGGGCGTTTGTCGAGGAAGGCTTGCTTTCCTTCGGCCCCTTCTTCGGTCATGTAGTAGAGCAGGGTGGCGTTGCCCGCCAGTTCTTGCAGGCCCGCCTGTCCATCGCAGTCGGCATTGAAGGCGGCCTTGAGGCAGCGGATGGCGAGGGGGCTTTTTTGTAGAATCTCCTGCGCCCACTGGATGCCCTCGGCCTCCAGTTGTTCCACGGGTACTACGCAGTTGACCAAGCCCATGTCCAGGGCGTCCTGGGCGGTGTACTGGCGGCAGAGGTACCAGATTTCTCGGGCCTTTTTCTGGCCCACCATCCGCGCCAGGTAGCTCGCCCCAAAACCGCCGTCAAAACTGCCCACCTTTGGCCCTGTTTGGCCAAAAATGGCGTTTTCGGCGGCAATGGTGAGGTCGCATACCACATGGAGCACATGGCCGCCGCCGATGGCATAGCCCGCCACCAGAGCAATCACGACCTTGGGCATGGATCGAATCAGTCGCTGCAAATCCAGCACGTTCAGCCGGGGCACCCCGTCCTCATCGAGGTAGCCGCCCTGGCCGCGCACACTCTGGTCGCCGCCTGCACAAAAGGCGTATTTGCCATCGGTGTGGGGGCCAGCCCCGGTCAGCAGAATCACCCCAATGCGGCTGTCCTCCCGCGCATTGGCAAAGGCTTCGTAGAGTTCGGTGATGGTTTTGGGCCGAAAGGCGTTGCGTTTGTGGGGCCGATTAATGGTGATTTTGGCGATGCCGTCGGCTTTTTCGTAAATAATGTCTTCGTAGGGTTTAACTGAGTTCCATTCAACCTGCATGGGGCGCTGATCCAGAAGGGTGTCCAAAGGGTTTCAATATTCAGACTCTCATGCTCGTGCCCCCTTAGACGAGGGAATTCTGGGCGCTGGCCGTCCCGTCCATGGGCTAGGGGATGGCCTCGGAATCCGGGGTGAACCCAGGGCAGGGGCCAAGGTCGGGAAAGTCGCCGATGCATTTCACTTCGGGATGGAGCCACACCGCCCAGCGCTCGTAGACCTGATCCTGCACATAGCGAATCAGCCGATAGACCTCTTCGGCCTTGGCCTCCCCCAGGTTGAGGATGAAGTTGGCGTGGAGATCAGCCACCTGGGCATTGCCGATGCGGTGGCCCTTGAGCCCCGCTTGTTCGATCAACGCTCCAGCGGTGCGGGGCAGGGGATTGCGAAAAACACTGCCGCAGTTGGGCCAGTCGTAGGGCTGGGTGGAACGCCGCCGATTGAGGCCGTCGAGGGTATCCGCTGTCACCACCGCCGGATCATGCCCCGGTTCGAGCTGAAAGGTGGCATCTAGCACCACGTTCGCCGATCCTTGTAAACCTGAGGTGCGGTAGGCAAAGGCTAAGTCTTGGGGATAAACTTCCCTCACCCCTTGGGCTGGATCTAAAACGGTGGCGGAAACTAGGCAATCCGCCGTGCAGCCTCCGTGGGCTCCCGCGTTCATCACCACGGCCCCGCCAACGGTACCCGGAATACCCACCGCCCACTCTAGGCCGCGCCACCCCCGTTTAGCCACCTTCCACGCCAGGGTGGGCAGGGGCTCCCCCGCCGCCACGGTGACACGCCCCTGGGCCTCGTCAAATGCGGTGTTGCGCCAGCGCCGGGTACAGATCACCAGACCCGGCAGCCCCTGATCGCTCACCAGCAGGTTTGACCCGGCCCCCAGCACCGTTACCCTCAGATCCGCCTCAGCGGCCCAGACCAGGAGGGATTCCACCTCTAGGCGCTGCCGGGGCATGGCTAGCCATTCGGCCATGCCCCCCACCCGAAAGGTATTGAGCCTTTGCAGAGATACCTGGGCAGTGAGGTCGGCAAGGGCGGGAATCCGCGCAACACGTGAAGTCATGGGCCTTATCTAGGGCTGATCCGCATTCCTTACCCTAGCAGGCTTCCTGGAGCGACGGGGCTTCCATCTCGCCATAGTGGGCCATGACGTGGGGAATGATTTGGTTCAAATTGCCCGCCCCCATGAACAGCACCAAGTCCCCTGGACGCAGGCTGCTGGCCAGGGTGGTTTGGATGTCATCGAGGGTGTGGCCGTAGCGCACACCGGGGTGGTTGTGGGCTACGGCATCGGCCACCTGCTGACCGGAAATGCCGTAGGTATTGGCTTCCCCAGCACTGTAGATGTCCGCCATGATTACCTGGTCGGCATCGGCAAAGGCATCGGCAAAATCCTCTAGCAGAGCCGCCGTGCGGCTAAACCGATGGGGTTGGAACACCGCCACCACCCGCCGTTCCTCCGTTCCCCAGCCACTGACGCTGAGGTTCGACACCTTGGACGACTGCCCCAGGCTGATCCGTGCCGCCGACAGGGTGGCGCGGATTTCGCTGGGGTGGTGGGCATAGTCATCCACAAACTGGATGCCGCCGTAGCAGCCCCGCAGTTCAAACCGCCGCCGCGCCCCACAGAACTGACTGAGGCTGCTGGCGATGTCCTCAAAGGCAATTCCCAGGTGACGACCCACCGCCACGGCGGCCAGGGCATTGCTGAGGTTGTGCTCGCCGAGGAGGCGCAGATTGAGCCGTCCTAGGGGCAGTCCGCGCTCCCACACCGTGGCGCTGGTGCCGCTGGGAGCAAACTGAATATCCGTCGCGCAGTAGGTGGCCCCGGTGGCCGGGTCTAGGCTGTAGGTTAGGCTGGGCTGAAGGCTGGATTTCACGACGTCGCAATCTAGGCAAGCCACCAACACCTCACACTGGCGCTGGAACTGCTGGAAAATATTGACCACATCCTGAAGATCGCTGTAGTGATCGGTGTGGTCTAGCTCGATGTTGGTGACAACGCCAATGGCCGCCGACAGTTTGGCCAGGGTGCCGTCGGATTCATCGGCCTCGGCCACGAGGTATTTACTCTGGCCGAGGCGGGCATTGCCCCCCCAACTCGACACCTCACCCCCCACCACAATGGTGGGATCTAGGCCAGCCTGGAGCAGCATTTGGCTAATCATGCTGCTGGTGGTGGTTTTGCCGTGGGTGCCCGCCACCGCCACGCTGTGATGATCATTAATCAATGCCGCCAAC
>JALQST010000190.1 GCA_023264315.1 Nodosilinea sp. BSH.14 | reverse complement strand
CTAGCCCCTTACCAACCGGGCATCCTGGGCGTGCTGACGGCGGGCACGGCGGATCTGCCCGTGGCCGAAGAAGCAGCGGTGACGGCGGAACTGTCGGGGTTTCGGGTGGTGCGGCTGTGGGATGTGGGGGTGGCAGGGCTGCATCGCCTGCTGCGCCACCAGCACCTAATCCGGGATATGGATGTGCTGATTGTGGTAGCGGGGATGGAAGGCGCTCTGCCCAGCGTGGTGGCGGGGCTAGCGGATTGTCCCATTGTGGCGGTGCCCACCAGCATCGGCTATGGGGCCAGCTTTCAAGGGCTTTCGGCCCTCCTCACCATGCTCAACTCCTGCGCCGTGGGCATTGGCGTTGTCAATATCGATAACGGCTTCGGCGCAGCCATGCTGGCCGGACAAATTTTGCGCACCGGAGCCAAAGTCAGGCGAGAATTTCCAAGCTAGAGAATAGATCAATGTACCGTCTGGGCCGGATTGATGGATAAACCTGGCTAGAGATCCATCGTTGACTGTGACCGGTTTAATCATTCCTAATGAAGTCCTGCCATTCTTTTGAGATGCGCGACTGGCCTTTATCTCGCCGCTCGGGTGTAACGAGAGCATGAAGCCCTTCCTCTTCCCATTTTTTCATTAATCGCTGAACACTGCGGACTGAGCATCCTAGCTTTTGGGCAGCAGAATGCAACCGCTCGCCGTAAGTCTTACGATCACATGGCTCGGATAGTTGCTCGACGATCTCTAGCTTCAGCTTCGCCTCAGCAGAGGTAAGTTCGATAATATCAGTGCTGCGTGGTTCTGAGTTTTCCATAGTAAAACCTCCTTGGAACAATTGCTAGATGTCCAAACACTCAGTTGATTAAAGGGATGAGGTAGGGGAAGCAGGAAGCCAACAGGGGATAACGCTGTTCGCTTGAATCACAACGCTTTGCGGTATTCTATTTAGCTGTTTCTAGAAATGGGCCAACTGCCTCTGCGGCTGATGCAAATAACTTGATCCACTAAGCCACACCATTACAAGCCAGCCAACCAGAGCATGAAGCGACCTAGCAGCACAGATTATTGAAGGCTAGGACAATTGTACCATTGGCCTTCAATTTATGCCAGATATTCTGTTAAAAACGAGGGCAAAAAATACTCGAAGGGCAGGGAATACTAACGGGTGACTGGGAGATGAGGCCACACCATGCCCCGACCAGTCGGATTCTGACGTGCTTTGAGCAGTTATGCTTTCTCAACCCTTCTTGTACACTACCGCTCGGATTGGTAAGGTGGTGCAGCTTCAGGCTAGTGCCATTCAACACTTTGGATTAAGGCGGAGACCCAGAGCTATCGCCATCAGGATGATAGAGATGCATGAGTTCCTGACTCAATTGGGCCATCCCTGCCACCATAACGTCTGGAGCCACCAGTTTCACCTCAGATCCAAAGCCTAGGATCCATCGGCGCAGGTCGCGATCTTGCTCGGCCCAGCGGGGGAGCGTCACTTGCAGGCGATTGGGATAGGTGGGATCAGGACTGGGGGATAGGCTGAATAGGGCATCGGGGGAAACAGTGGAGTGGGGCGATCCGGGTTTGGATGGCTTGGGCGACATCTTCATGGCGGCTAGGGGAAAGCGCTGGGTGCCCTCGCTGATGAAGGCAAACAGGGCATCGGTGAACCACAGTTCTAGGGTTAGGGTGGCTTGAGCCTGGAGGTCGGGCCGCGCACTGAGAAACTGGCGCTGCATCTTGGCGCTGTGGCCCAAAAACAGCCCGCCGCTAGCCTCATACAGTCGTTGTAATCTCTGGAGGGCTTGGCGTTGAGCGGTTCCATCCCGTTGCTGGGGTTGGGGGCGGCCTCGAAATAAACGATCTAGACGTTCAAACTGCAACAGCCCCACCTCTGGGCCATCGGCCCGTTCGTAGGCCAAATACCAGGCAATATTGTGGAAGACAATCTGCAAGGGCCACGCCCGCAAGAAGCCGTCGTCGGTGGACTCAAACCGCCCTACCCCCGCAAACCGATTCAGTTCTAATAACTGCCCAGCTTCGATTTCCTGCTCTAACTGAGACAGGGTTCGGGCTAGCGCCGATGGAGGTAAACGCTCCACATCCACGATGCTGCGGTTGCCAATGGCCCGCACCGGGTAGAGATCCACCAGGTCATGCTGGCTGCGTTGGAGGCGGTCGCGCAGGGTGTCTAGCAGTCCTAGGGCCGTGGGATCTTCGATATTTTTGGCCTGGGCCTGAAGGACGCTGGCCACCTTCAGCAACTCCGACTCTGACAAAATACCGCTGCCCAAGAAATAGCCCCGCCGCAGCCGTGCCCTAGGCAATAGCCCAAAGGGCTTGAGTACCTGCTCAATATCCTTCCGCAACGCCGCCTGACTATCTCCCACCAACAGTCCCCGGGTCTGCATCGCCGCAGCCACACTGCCTAGGCTGCTCTGGAGTTCTGGCTGCCAGCAGAGGGGATGGTGGGCCACAAACCGAATAAACGTCATCACTCGCTGAAAGGACTCCCAGTCGCTGTAGGGATGGGGGCTCTCCACGGGCTGAGCCGCCTCTGGTCTCGTTAATGCCGCTAAGGTGGGCCGAGGGCTGAGAAAGCCGTTCTCTTCCAGCCACACCAAATCCTGGTTCAGCGCCTCCGGGTTTGCATACAACTCTCCCCGGTGATGGGCCACCACCGCGCAGATTTCCGCCACCTCATCGGGAAAAGTTGGAGGAGAGGCCGCCGATACCAGTCGTTGTAAACGCTCAGGATCTCGTTCTTGAAGATGCCCCAACCCCGGATGCTGTACCAGCAGGCTGAGTAGATGCAACAGGCGATCAAAATCGAGCAGAGTGGAATAACGATGGTGCTGCATTCGACGATGACGGTTGCGACGGTTGATGCGGCTCCGCTCTAAGCCCTTGAGTTTGGATTGAATGTCGTCGTCGCTCGCCTCGGCTCCTAGGGCATACACCGCCCGAAACCCCTCGGCAGCCAGGGGTGGAAATTGCTGTAACGCCCCATAGGCCGCATCAATCACACCAGAGGGCACCTGGCGATCCCGTTGCCGATTCCACTGATGACAGAGGGCCAATGGCGTTTTCAAGTGCCAACCCACCCACGCTACCTCCAGAGGTTCTAACCGTCGCAACAAGGCCATTCGCCACACTCGCCGCGTATTGGTGGCGTCGTAAATCACGATCTGGCCCTGCTCCACCCCCTGCCCAATGCGTCGGATCACCTCCGCCTCAATCTCTGGCCATACCCCTTGCTCTGTCGCGCAGCCATAGAGATCCTGCCGCATCTGATCTGTAGACACTAAGCAACTCTGGGGTATCACCCTCTGCATCCGCTGCGCCAAGGTACTTTTGCCGCTGCCCGGTGGCCCGATTAAGAGATGGCAACACAACGGAAACCCCATATCCGCTCTCCCCAGGAAGACTAGGCCCATTGTAGGAGCGCCGCACCTGCCCTGACCCTTTTCAGCGCGAAGGACAACCTATATCCGTACTCGATGTAACAATTGATATCCCTGGGTAATGTTCGGCAAAGTCTTCTCAAGAAATGTCGAGATCCTGTGATCTCGCTGAGGATTGCGGGTATTAAAGGATAGGTGGGTCGTTTCGTCGTTCGCGTTAAAACCATTTTCTTTTCCGAAAAGCTCAGTCATACTGAGCCTATGGTTCGCTGGCTATTGGTTCCCCATAGCCCTATCCCACCGCACAGGCATTTTCTATGACACAAATCTTCTGGCAGGCCAAAATCTGGGGGCTCTTGCACGACCCAGCCCTGAAAGCGCTGCATGACAATTCTGGGCGAGGGGGAAATAGCTTTTGGCGGGATCTCGTCGTAATGCAGGATTGGGTGCAAAATGGCTGGGATCCTGAAGCAAAGTCAGGTAAGGCGTGGAAGCACATCCACTTGGCTGACTACATTGCATCTGCGAGTGATCGCGGAGCGGTTGGTAGCCTCACAACTCCTATTAACTATAACGATCAAGGCTTAGACACCCATCATCTACTCTCAGCTACGCCACGCCAGTTTAAGCTCCACAGCGATGCCCACCAGAAGCTAATGCAGTCGAAGCGAGGGGAGTTCTTAGAGAATCTAGAAAAGACCCTGCTACCTCCTGAAATCAAGTTAGAAACCGATGCCCGCAAGGTATTTTGGTGGCTATGGCGTTGTTTACCTATCGCAACCTGTAAGGCATTTGATAATGACGAGTCCTTGCTGCTGATGCCAGCCGAAACGCGCTTGCCGGATAGCTCGATTTGGGATCACGCCAGTATTACTGCTGCTTTGGCTGGTGCGCTTACAGGCTTTAACCTAAAGCCCGAAGACCTAGCGCACTGGAACAAGGACAGTCAGAAAGAGCTACCGCACTTGGTCTCCTTTACCTTTACACCCATTCAAGAACTGATTAAAGCAAGTCGGAAGATGCGTGATTTTTGGGCGGGTTCCTGGATCTTGCACTATCTCTCGGCAAGGGTGTGTTGGGCACTGGCTTGGAAATATGGGCCGGATAGTGTGCTGTATCCCAGTCTTTTTCAGCAACCCTTAATTGATCATTGGTTATTGCATGGCTTGCCCAACAGCGGATTTCAAGGATGGGCGAAAGATAAAAACGGCCAAGACTCGGTCTTTAGAGAATATATTGCTTCCCCACAAGAGGCTGGGCTCCTGACAGCAGGATTCCCGAATGTAATCGTCATGCTGCTGCCAGAGTCTAAGGTTCAGGCTGCTATGCAGCAGGCCAAAGCTGTCCTGAAGGAGGAGTGGCTGAGACTGGGAAGTTTGGTCTTCAAAAATCTGCATACAGATCGTCACTGGATGCCGGGATTAACCGAGGAACACAAAACCTGGTCTGGCTGGCTGGATAGCCAATGGCAAACCTACTGGAGTGCTGTCCCTATCGGCCACAATGCCGACGAGTTAAAGACTGCTGCCTTGGGCGAAGATCGTGCTCAAGAATTTGAGGGTTGGCAAGATCAACTCTACCAGCTCTATCGAATTCCTAGCCAAAAAGAGAAGAAAGATGACAGCAGACTGAAAGCCTTGCCACCTTTTACTCCAGAGGAGATTAATCTTCTCCAGAAAGCCTATCAACGTCGTCTAGGTACTCAGGGCAAAAGCTTTAGCGTCAACGTGGGCTCCTGGTGGCCCTATGCCTTTAGCAGTACGCGAACAGCCCTAGCTGGGGTCAAAAATGCTCGGAACTGGACGCTACCCACCGCCTTTGGCACCCGCTCAACGATTTCAGGCATTGGGCCAGTGGTTCATCCCCACGCTGATCATTCGCCCGAATCAACCATTAAGCAATTATGGCAACGTCGGGCTGGGGTCTTTGATGGCAGTGAGCAGTTAAATGCAACTGAGGTTCTAAAGCGTGGGCTACACCATGTCTTAGAGGAACTATTCGGCTTAGATGAAGCGACGATGACCGCGTTCTATCCCGACCTGACGGCTGGGGTGGCAGGGTATCTGCGGCAGCACCAAGGTGATGAAGCCCATCTCAAGCAGTTTCGGAAAGCAGGGCGCGAGGTTGACCACAAGATTCAGGAGTTGGGAGGGAAACTCAGAAATCCCCGTCAGGCTTGGGGAATTCCCTGGATCGATGCTGAGCAACAGGCCAATTTACGCCCTTATCATGCTCGATTGCTCAACGCAGGTTGGCTTTTGGAGGAAATTGAGAGTGATGATATTGAGCAACTAGAAGAACAGATCGAGCAGGAGAAAGATCCTCAAATTCAGCAAAACTGCCGACAGCAGCTATCAGAAATTCGGCAGGAATTCCGTCAAGAAATTCAGCAAGTGATTGATCGTCACTATCCCAGCAATTCACCCGCCGATTGGTATGTTCTGGCGGCAGGGGATGGTGATGATATGAATGGCTGGTTGAAGGGTAAGCATATGAAGTCCTACGGAGACTATATGCCCTCTGGACTTGCGGAGAAAGTAGCTCAGAGTGAATTGCCTAGAGAGTTGAAAACAGCCTTTTCTGAATTAGCAGCGCAAGTAGCAGCAAAAAATATTGGATAAAAAATATTGAGAAGTTTTGAAACCCCTAAATGAATGCTGAAAAGTCATACGAAAAGTTACTGGAAAATCTGCGCCAGCGAAAGCAGTCCACCTCCTTTGAGCTTGCAGGCCTAGCTATGGGCGGCGCTTGGATTGCCGAGCGCCTTGCTCATGATTTAGGAATGTCACAGTACGGCGTTATCAATGTGGCTTTTCATCGTGACGATTACGCAGAAAAAGGAATGACCGCCTTGCGTACTGCAAGCACGATGCCTACTCATCTACCATTTGATGTTAATGGCGCCAATATTATTTTGATCGATGATGTCTTATTGACTGGAAGAACAGTACGCGCAGCGCTTAATGAATTATTTGATTTTGGCCGTCCTGCTCAAGTGGAGTTGATGGTATTGGCAGACCGTAGTAGACGTGA
>JALQST010000018.1 GCA_023264315.1 Nodosilinea sp. BSH.14 | reverse complement strand
TCCCAGGTCTCCTTCAACAAAAAGAATATCGCCCCAGTATAGGAAGGCAAAGGCATTGTTGGGTTCTCGCGACAGCACGGCCAAGATCTTTTCCCTGGCAGCGGATAGATCACCCATCATCATTAAAACGCCAATTTCATGGATGGCTATTTGGGCTGAATAACCATTGACTTGATGAAATCTATCTAAAATTTCTAGCGCCGTATCAAAGCGTCTTAGTCGAGCGAACTCATAGCTCAGACTGATATAAATGTCAGCGTCATGAGGTCTAAGGATAAAATCTGCCATCAGGGCCAGGATTGAGCTGACGTGAGCATCCGGTCGGGTGACTCTTAAATGACTCGTCCACGCAGATACCGATAAGCCCATCAACCCATCAATACCTAATACTGGTAGGGAAAGCGTCTGGGAGTCATCCTCACTATGATCGTTTGAGGATAGATGGATTCGCTGAAAGTCTGGTTGCGGTTTCTCCACCTTGCTAGAGCAGACTTCAGAGAATCGACAAGGATTGCTAGGGTCTACTCCCATCGCCAGCGAAAAAACCGCCGCATTGACTTCAGCCGGGTATAGAATGGTATCCAAAATCACAAACAATGGATACAGAGCTACAAGGCTCATCGCAAAGCGAAAAGGAGATAAAACACTGGAAGGCATACCCATGACTACCTAAGTCTTTAGTAAATACATTCTTTTTGCGAAAGATATAGAGACTCGGGAAGATAGTACCGGCATTCAATCCCGAATGTCAACAGCCCAGGGCAGCCGCCTGGTGGGGAAGGCTGGACGAGAGATCTCCCCTCCCCCCATAGATAGGCCGCTGAATCATTGTGAATCGTTAAAGAATCCACATGCCCTGCTAAGTATGTTGAGCATTGACGACAAACCGGTGCGGCAGTCCTAAGACGGAGGAAGGGGGGCCATACACAGGGTCAGCATCTAGGTGGCGGAGAACCGTTATGCCCTTGGTATCCGCCAAAAGCCTCACAGTTGCGGGACAGCGCCGGACTTTCACCGAACTTTCCCCGTTGCCCCCAGCGGCTGATCCCCGCTAGAACCGATGCACGGTTGTGCTGCCTAGCACCCCAGCCGCGCCCAAAATGTTCCAATTAATTACGATGATTATTGGCAAAACTAATGCGGGTGCCCGCCCAGTTGAGCTTGTTGCGTAGGGTGCCGTAGTAGGAATAGCCCTGCCGCAGAATAATAAACTGGGCCAGGTCGCTGGCCATCCGCACATCCACCCGCTGACCGGGCCAAATAGCCGTGCCCAAAACGCCATCTGTCCACAGTTTGGTGCTGAGGTCGGGATCGGCCAGGGGCCACACGCTGACCACGGAACCGGGGGGCAGCACAATTGGGCGACTAGAGAGGCTGAGGGGGCAAATGGGCGTCACCACCAGGGCATCCATGCCGGGGTGAATAATCGGCCCTCCGGCGGCGACGGTGTAGCCCGTGGAGCCCGTGGGGGTGCTAATCAGCAGACCATCCCCCTGGTATTGATCCACCACTTCGCCGTCGATCTCCATTTCCAAAATCGAGGTGATCATGCGGTCAGGGGAGGCAGGCTTCACCGCCATTTCGTTGAGGGCCAGGAAGCGGTCGCTCATCGGCTCTAGGTTGGTGCGGTTGCCCTCGAAAATTTGGCCTTGCAGCATCATCCGCCGCTGCACCGCAAACCGATCCTCCAACAGCCGCTGCCACACGGCCTCGGTGTCGTCCATTTGCTCGGAGGTTTCGGTTAAAAAGCCCAGGTGCCCACCAATGTTGACGGCCAGGATCGGGATATTTTCGGCAGCTAAATTTCGGGCGGCGGTGAGGGCGGTGCCATCTCCCCCAAACACAATCGCCAGGTCAACGGGCTGGCTGACGGAAGCCAAAAACACCGGATAGGGATTATCCTTGGGGCCACTGGGGCCGCGCAATACCTTACTGCCCAAGGCTTCTAGCTCGTGGGCGCACTTTTCGGCCCACTGCTGGCTGAGACGATTCCCCGCCTTATGCACAATAATCACTTGGTTGAGTTGCACGGCAGTTGGCCCACCCTGGCCCAAAGACTATCCCATCTTAAACGAGTTCAGCTTCTAGGTCGCTCCAGGCTACCGTTTCCTCGGCTTCCCGTGACCGAGAAACTAGGATGTCGTAGAAATCTTCCCAAAGATCCCCCCATTCTTGTAGATCCAAGAGAACCGCTGTTTTCTCTCCATTTTCATTAACTAAAAATTGAATTCCACGCATAGATTTTCTCACTTGATTTGAAGATTCCTCAGATCCCAGGGTTCTTCAAGAACCCTGGGATCTTTTGTCGCTATAGATTCGCTATGGTATCGGGAACTGGATATTTTCAATTTCGCTGAGGGAAGCAGGAGAATTGCTGCGATTATAGCCATGGTTGATTAAAACTTACTTTTTCTTGAGTAGCTTATCGTACTCGGCATGGGAGCCAATCCAAAACCAAACGATTTTGTCCTCTTTCACTTTCATCACACCCAAGGCCCGCCAGCCAATACCAACCCTGACCGACCACAGATTATCTTTCGTGTTAATCTGCTTGAATTCAAGGCTTGGGTGAGAGGGATTTTGCCTCCACAACTGATAGTTTTTTCTTGCCGTTTCTTTGACCTGCTGGGGTAGCTTCAGGAAAAGTCTTCGGAAATCCCTGGTTCTCGATGATTTCATTAGTCTTCGCCAAAGCCTTTGTCTTCCGTTTCGCCAGCCTCGTCTTCGGCTAGGGCGGCTAGGGCCATGCTCGTCAGAATGTCTGACTCTACATCGGATGTCGCCAGAGTTTCTTGCCAGCGTAGTTCATTTTGAATATCCTCTAACAACTGTTGGGCAAGTTCGTCTTGCAGTGCAACGGGTAGATGTTGGGCAGCTTGGAAGGCTTGTTCTAAAAGTGTGGTCATTGGGTAGTCTCCGGTTGATTTAGGCTCAGATCCCAGGGTTCTTCAAGAACCCTGGGATCTTTTATCTCTAGTTTTTATTGATAGACCTCGCGGCGGTGCCTAATTCGCATGACGGTAATCAATGGAACAGCGTCATCAATTTTGTAAATAACACGATAATCACCTACACGGATACGGTACAGGTCATCTTCACCAGCCAACTTTTTCGTGCCTGGAGGTCGAGGTTCTGTTTTGAGGGCATTAATCGCTTTTTGTAGGCGAGCCTTAATTTCTACGGGTAGCTTGCGAAACTCTTTGGCAGCAGAGGCTTTGAACTGAATCTCATACTGCATCATTGGTCATATTTTCCTGATCAAGTTCAGCTTCTAGTTCGCTCCAGGCTACAGTTTCTTCGGCTTCCCGTGACCGAGAAACTAGGATGTCATAGAAATCTTCCCAGAGATCACCCCATTCTTGGAGATCTAAGAGAACCGCTGTTTTCTCTCCATTTTCATCGACTAAAAATTGAATTCCACGCATAGATTTTCTTGTTTTCTGAAGGTTTACTAAAGCCCATGATTTTTAAATAATCTTGAGCCCTGTTGCAGATTATAACTATGGCTCTCAAGTTCTATCTAGTGAAATCGCTCTTGAATATAATCGCTAATTTCAGACAAGGATAGTTCCACAGAGGAATTGCCGCTGCGAACATAGAATTTTTGTGTTTTACTACCAGTACTTTTGTCTTTTACTTCTAGATATTGTGGATGTAGTGCTCGCTTAATCTCGAGCTGACAGACTTCACGATCACCGGACATGGGAAAGGTAATTGCAATATTGCTGGCTGTGAAACTCGTTCCAAAAGACCGACTGACTAAATTTCGTAGGTGCAGTTCAAACTTATCGCGAGTACCGTTTAATGTGTTGTAGTCATTTTCCAGACCAAGAATTTCACCGTCATCATTAACGCCAATTAGGAGAGTGCCACCGTCGCTGTTGCTAAAAGCTGCGATGGATTTCATGATGACATCCTCTAAGGCTGATAGAACAGCACCTTGCTGATAGCCCCAACGAAGAGAAGACTTAAACTCTAAATCAGAACTTTCTCCAGCACGAATTAGATCTTCCAGCGAAGTTTCAACACTGGCATCTGTGGTTTCAGTAATATCTTGCAAGAAATTGTTTAGCTCCTCGGCCAACATTTTTCGCCGTTCAGCCAAGAACTGTTCATAGTTTTCAATTTCCCAGAGTTGGGAGTCAAGAGGAATGGATTGACGTTTAAGGGCATCGGGAAAATTAGTTTGAACTTCGGCTAGATAACCTTTGGCCTCTCGACTTGATTTAGAACGGTTGGCCGTCTGCGTAAGGACAGCCCGGTTAGTAATTTCCTGGGCTAGAGCATACTTCATCCAGTTACTACGGCTGTAACCGTTTTCCTTTAAGAGGGCAAAAGGAAAGATATGATCCCACTCCAGCGTGTATTTGCTACCCATATTTTGCCGAATACCAACCCCAGTGGTAAAACAGATGGCATTGCGACTCTTAAAATACCAGCGCATGAGCCCCCATAGAGCATTACGAACATCCACACCAATAAATTCGTCAGTAGATATCTCTAGAGAACGTTCAACCTTGATGATATTTAGAAGTTCATCAAAAGGATTTTCATGCTTTGAGACAATGCCATTATCCTTGTCGAGCTTTTGAGGCAATTGACTAATATATCTCTGACGAATTTGAGAATAGTAAAACCATTTAACGATTTTCTTTATCTCCTGCTGTGATAAAGGCTGCTTGCCTTTATTAAAACAGTAGACGATGATAGGAACAAGAGCGTAGTAAGAGTTAATTTCCTTAGTATGGTCTACATAGGCATGAGTTTTGAGAATGTTGATAACGTAATCCAGAGTATGACTTTCGAGGAGGTGCCAAGCTTCTTTGATGCGTGGATAGTTGTCAGCAGTATGTAGCTTTCGCATCTCTGATCCGCTCTGATGAAGAACGCCCAAGATCACGTAAACTAGAAAATCTAGCTTGAAGACAAAGCCATGTTCAGCCATGGATTTTAGCTTAGCCTTGAAAAGTTCTCTGGCATTTGGCCAATAGCCACTGATCTGGGCTAGTGCTAATTCGGCATCCGTCAGATTAACGCCGCTAGCATTGACAACATAGAAAATGTCGATGGCTTCTTTGATGGAGGCACGGACAGGGATAGTTTGTTCAACAAAGTCACGTTCCAAGATACGCAAGATAGCTCGGAAGTTGTCATCAATTCGATCCTCCAGATCGTTAGAAACCTCTTCTCCTTTACTTTCCAGGGCTTTGACAATATTGCGAGAACGCACATTGCCTTTAAATACGTCGGTCAAATTAACCCATAGAGGATTATTCTCCATGAGATTTTGCTTATAGTACTGAAGGTCTAAATTTTCGACATTAACATATAGATTACGAGTGTCGTGAGTAATCTCGTCGAGAGTATAGTAAGGGGGAACTTCGCCACGAATCAGCATATAGAGAGTCGTGATCCGTTGCTGCCCATCAAGGATCAATTTGACGGCCCCTTGGTTAGGATTGTATTCCCATGCTCCTTTCAGCTCAGGAGGGCGATTAGTTTCCCATGTAAGCATCGTCCCCGTTGGGTATTCCTTTAACAGCGAGGCGATAAGTTCTTTGGCATCATTGGTTTTCCAAACGTACTCTCGCTGAAAAGCAGGCACAAATAGCTGGTTTTCGTCGATTTTGTCAAGGATTTGGGAAATCTTCATGTCTACTGTCTAATCAATGCTGAGCCTGGATCGTGATTGTGACCATCGAACGACATTGGTCATGCTTGGGTACAGGCTTCCCCATGAACACCCAGGCACAAACAGCCTTATATCCTCTCAGCGTAGCGACAGATAGCCGGATTCCCGTAATTCATTATCTTTTTTTCAGGGCATTATTGGCCTTTTGGGCATTGGCCGCACCAACCCCAACGATTAGCCCTTGGGATCTACCCCCGTTCGGAGGCCACACCTACCAGCGCATTGATAAGGAAGGCACGAGAGCCCCCCGCTAGGGTTTCAACGGTAGCTTAACGATCAGCCCCCAGGCTCCTTTAAGAACCCTGGGGGCTGTGGTCTACTACTTCAGTCGGTGGTCTACCACTTCAGCAGATTAAACTGCTCCATGTCTACGGTGTCGCGGTTGCGGTAGATGGACAGCACAATGGCCAAGCCCACGGCGGCTTCGGCGGCGGCAATGCTAATCACAAATACCGCAAAGACCTGGCCATTGATGCCGACGGGATCCAAATAGTTAGAAAAAGCCATCAGGTTAAGGTTCACCGCATTCAGCATCAGTTCGATGGACATCAAAACGCGGATCACGTTACGGCTGGTGACGAGGCCATAGACCCCAATACAAAACAGGGCCGCAGCGGTGAGAAGGAAATACTCAAGTTGCATAGCTCAACGGAGAAGAAGAATCACAACAGTCCGAAGTCGAGAAAGTTTGGGTATCCGTAGGGTGGGCACCGCCCACCATCCAACCGCAGGGATGCTACCGATCCCCATCCCCCACCGGAGTCGAAGACACCAGTTCGCGGGGGCGTTCGGGCAGTTGCAGGGCTTCGGTTTCGGGTTCGCCCGGTTCAGTATCGGGGATGAACTCGCGGCGGGCCAGGACGATTGCACCAATCAGGGCCATCAGCAGCAGCACGGAAGCCAGTTCAAAGGGCAGCAGGTAGTCGGTAAAAAAGTGCTTGCCGATTTCGACGATGGCCTGTTCACCAATGGGGGTTTCGCTGGAAATGGCCCAGGGCGTATTCAGCACCGAGGCCGTTAGCAGGGAAAATAATCCAGCGCAAACGCCCCCAGTGGCCACCTTGCCAATCCAGGCTTGACTGACGGGAGCAAAGGGCTGGCGCTTGTTCACCAGCATGATCCCAAACAGGATCAGCACGTTGACCGCGCCGACGTAGACCAAAATTTGAGCCGCCGCCACAAAGCCCGCATTCAGCAGGATGTACATCCCCGCCATGCTGATAAACACGCCCCCCAGGAGGAAAGCCGAGTACACAATATTTTCTAGCAGCACCACCCCAAGGGCACTACCCACCATCATCAACACCAGGATGCCAAAGGCAACCAGTTGAACCCCTTCCGCTAATGTCACAGGTTTTGTACTCCTAGAAAACACCGATTGGGTTGGCCCAAGCCTCCCCGCTATTCAATCATATGCAAGGCCAGGGCACCTAGGCTTTTGGCTCCGCCCCAGCGGATTCCTCCAGGATTTCCTGGGGCAGCTTGCCTGCCCGCCGGGAGTTGGGAGGCAGATCGTGGGGCTCCATCACGCCCTTGGGCAGGTAGGCCAGTTCCCGCAGGGGCGTCACCATCGGGTCTTGGGTCACCTTGTAGGGCAGACGACCGAGGGCCACATTGTCGTAGTTGAGTTCGTGTCGGTCGTAGGTGGCCATTTCATATTCTTCGGTCATGGAGAGGCAGTTGGTGGGGCAATATTCCACGCAGTTGCCGCAAAAAATGCAGACCCCAAAGTCGATACTGTAGTGCTTGAGGGTTTTCTTCTTAGTGGTTTTGTCAAAGTCCCAATCCACCACGGGCAGGTTGATGGGGCACACCCGCACACAGACTTCGCAGGCGATGCACTTGTCAAACTCGAAGTGGATGCGGCCCCGGAAGCGTTCGGAGGGAATCAGCTTTTCATAGGGGTAATGCACCGTAATCGGACGACGGCTCATGTGGTCAAAGGTGACGGATAGCCCCTGGCCAATGTATTTGGCGGCCTGAAAGCTTTCCTTTGCGTAATCGCCAACTTGTTTGAGAAACCCCAGCATGGGAAAACCTCCAGCGTTTGAACAGGTTTGAGCAATGGGCGTTGGATGAATTGAGGCAGACGATAGGGTCTAGCCGCCAAAAGCTACAGGGAAAGCCAGCTTTAGCCCCGCCGTCAGCAGCAGGTTCACCAGGGACACGGGCAGCAGGAACTTCCAGCCGAAATCCAGCAGTTGGTCAATCCGCACCCGAGGCACCGTCCAGCGCAGCAGAATGGCCAGGAACACCAGGGCGTAGGCTTTGAACAGGGTCATCATGATGCCCAGGGAGGCGGCGATCACCTGGAACCAGGGGGTGGTTTCGCTAACGCCAATCAGGTCGGCGATCCAGCTTACAGACACCGGGAACTCCCAGCCGCCCAGGTACAGGATGGACACAATCAGCGCCGACAGCACCAGGTTAACGTAGGAGCCGACGTAGAACAGGCCGAACTTCATCCCGGTGTATTCGGTTTGGTATCCGGCCACCAGTTCTTCCTCGGCTTCTGGGAGGTCAAAGGGGAGACGTTCGCATTCCGCCAAGGCCGCAATCCAGAAAATCAGGAACCCGGCGGGCTGTCGCCACACGTTCCAGCCCAGGATGCCGTAGCCCGACTGCTGGTTCACGATATCAATGGTACTCAGGCTGTTGGACATCAAGACCACCGCCAGCACCGCCAGGGCCATGGGGATTTCGTAGCTGATGGACTGTGCCGCCGCCCGCAGCCCCCCCAGCAGAGAATATTTGTTGTTGGAGGAATACCCCGCCATCAGCAGCCCAATGGGGGCAATGCTGGAGAGGGCAATCCACAGGAAAATCCCGACGCCAATGTCGGTGATCACCATATTTTGGCCAAAGGGCACAATCAGGTAGGAGAGAAAGACCGGAATCACCACAATGGCGGGGCCGAGGGTGAACAGAATTGGGTCGGCCTTGGCGGGGGTGATGTCTTCTTTAAACAAAAGCTTGATACCGTCGGCGGCAGCCTGGAGGGTGCCCAGCGGCCCCACGTATTCCGGGCCAATGCGCTGTTGGGCGGCGGCGGAAATTTTCCGCTCTAGCCACACGGTGACAAAAATGCTGACGGTGGCCCCAATCAAAATCACCACCATGGGCAACGGAAGCCAGAGCGCCTTGGCCGCTCCGCTGGGCAACCCCAGTTCCGTCAGCAGCCTGACAAAACTGCCTTGTAGGTCAATTCCTTGGTTCATGTTTCGCCCTTTGCCGCGTCATCCTTCACCATAACCCAACTCGGTCAACTCTTGAGTTGGGTATGATTTCCTAAAGATTTTACCCGCTCTCCTTGGTAAACCGACCCGCCTAAACCGATGACTTTTTCCAATTTTGGCCATAGGCATTTAGGATGGGCGGGTCTGACATGGGGCTGGCGGGTAGACGGCGGTGGCCCCGTCAGGCCTGCGTGAATCCCCCTTACAGAGATCTGACCATGGTCTTCAAAGAGAGTGTGCAGCACTTCAAAACCTTGGTGGTGTCCTTCCATCCGGTAATCGTGATTGAAACGGTGGAGGAGGAACGGGTGCAAACCCTGATGCAGAAAGCCTGCACCGATATGCAAATGCCCATCTTTGAATGGAGCATTGCCCAGGGCTTGATGCGATCTCCTGAAAGCCCCGATAACCGCTGGCAGAACGAGTATGCCCCACCGGGCAGCAAGCGCGGACAAGCCCTGCCCAAAACCGCCGAACCCATCGATATGCTGCGCCACATCCAGGACATGAGCTTTCGGGCGATTTTCTGGCTGAAGGACTTCGCCCCCCACCTGAAGGATGCCGTGGTGGCGCGTCAGTTTCGGGAGGTGGCCCAGCAGTTTGCCCTCAACCACTCCACCCTGGTGATTAGCGGCAGCGGGGTGGCGTTGCCGCCGGAACTGGCCCAGGATGTGGTGTACTTTGATATCAAGCTGCCGGAGCCGGAGGAGCTTTACTCTGAGGTCTCCAAGGTCGTCCGAACGCTGGGCAGTAAGGTCAACGTGGATTTGGCTCCCGATGACATCCCGGCCTTGGTGAAGGCGCTCCAGGGCATGACCCTGAGCCAAACCCGCAAAGTGGTCTCCTACGCCGCCCTCCACGATGGCGAACTGAACGCCGAGGACGTGAAGCGAATCCTGGCTCGCAAGGCGCGGGTGATCCATGAAGAGGGACTGCTGGATTATTTTCCTTCGGAAACCAATGTCTCGGAACTGGGTGGTTTTGAGGGATTAAAACGTTGGCTAGCCTACGCCCGTGTAGGATTTACGCCCCAGGCCCGCAAATTTAATCTGCCTGCCCCCAAGGGAATTTTAATTGTGGGGATTCAAGGCTGTGGCAAGTCCCTGGCGGCCAAAACCATTGCCCATCAGTGGAATTTGCCCCTGCTGAAGCTGGATGCCGGACGGCTGTACGACAAATATGTAGGCGAATCGGACAAAAACTTTCGGCGGGCGGTGATGCTGGCGGAAACCATGGCCCCCTGCATTCTGTGGATTGACGAAATTGAAAAAAGCATGGGCCAAAGCAGCAGCGACGCTGATGGGGGGCTGAGTCGGCGGTTGTTTGGTTATTTTTTGACCTGGCTGCAAGAAAAATCCCAGGAAATTTTTGTGGTGGCGACGGCCAACGATCTCTCGGCCATTCCGCCGGAACTGTTGCGCAAGGGCCGCTTTGATGAAATTTTCTTTGTGGATTTGCCCGATACCCACGAGCGGGAGAACATTCTCAAAATTCACCTCAGTCGCCGCAATCAGGGGCTTGATGCCTACGATCTGCCGACTCTGGTGGCCGTCACCGATGGCTTCAGTGGGGCGGAAATTGAACAGGCGATCATCACCGCCCACTACCGCGCCCTCTATGAAAACCGACCCGCCGATACGGCCCTGGTGGTCGAGCAAATCAAGCGCACCGTGCCCCTGTCCGTGACCCGTCGGGAGGACATCAACCGCCTGCGTTCCTTGGCCAAGGAACGCTTTGTCTCCGCTCGGTAGCAGCGTCAAGCGGCGAGATTAACCGAGGGTTTCGAGGTAGTCGCGAATGCGGTTGCGGCGCTTGGGTTGGCGGAGCTTTTGCAGGGCTTTGGATTCAATTTGGCGAACCCGTTCCCGCGAGAGTTCTAGGGCGCGGCCAATTTCCGCCAGGGAGTAGGGGGTGCCATCGGTGAGGCCAAAGCGCATGGAGATCACATCCTGCTCGCGGGTAGTGAGGTCGGCCATGAGTTGTTGCAGGTCACGACGCAGGGACTCGCGAATCAGGAGATCCTCCGGGGAGAGCCCCTCGGTTTCCAGCAGATCGCCCAGTTCAGTATCGCGATCCTTGCCCACCTTGGTTTCGAGGGACACCGAACGCGGCACCCGCAGCAGCACCTCCCGCACCTGGGGCGCGGTCATATCGAGTTCCTTGGCAATGTCATCCACGGTGGGGGTGCGGCCATTTTCCTGGGCCAGTTTGCGCTGGGCCTTTTTAATTTTGTTCAGCTTTTCCGTGATGTGAACCGGTAAGCGAATGGTGCGGCTTTGGGTGGCAATGGCGCGGGTGATACCCTGGCGGATCCACCAGTAGGCATAGGTGCTGAAGCGGTAGCCCTTGATGGGGTCAAACTTTTCCACCGCCCGCTCTAGGCCGAGAGTGCCTTCTTGAATTAAATCCAGCAGTTCTAGACCCCGGTTTTGGTACTTTTTGGCCACGGAAACCACCAGGCGCAGGTTGGCCTTAATCATGTGTTCCTTGGCGCGGATGCCTTCGGTAATCACCTGCTCCAGGTCGGGCACGGTCAGGTCGCTGAGGTTGGCCCAGGCTCGCTTGCCCGCCGATAGGGTGGGTTTTAGGTCCGTAATGGGGACTTGGGCCTCGGTGGCCCAGCGCTCTAGGGAGGGCCGATAGCCCAACTGGGAGGACAGCCGATCTCGGGTTTGCAGCAGGGTGTGGTAGGTGCGAAGAATGCCCTCCTCTGCCGTAGCCGCCTGTTCCAGGGCGACCAGGAGTTGCATATAGCTTTGGACGCACTGGGCTTCAGACACCTCTTCATCCTTGGCCAGCAGCTTGACTCGACCAATTTCCTGTAGATACAGACGCACTAAATCTGTAGTGCGCCGATTTTTCAGCAGGGCGGCAGCGTCGGATTCAAAGTTGTCCTCCCCGTCACCCTGGGCGGCGTCGAAGTCTGTGCGGTCTAGATCTAGGCGGTTCATAGACACTCTCAGATAGGGCGTACCGATGGGCCATCGATGGTCGATGCTATTAGTGTTCCCTCTGAATCGGCTTTTAGAAACAGTGTTAAGCAATTCCGACACAAACCCGTCGCTCCCCTGTTCCCAAGGGGGCAACGGCACCGGGACAGCCATCGCCCCCACCGTCATTCACCCATAGGATTTTGGGTGAATGACGGTGGGTGAATTCACGGATATCCCGATCTACACCGCCCTGACCGTCCATTCCTGACTAAACGTTACGCCTTGGCAAAAAAAGGCCCTGGAGTAGGGGCGTCCCCTTAGGATGGAATCACCCAGCGGGGATCATCGGGATCCCCCAGCCGCTGCCCTCGGTGTTCCCGATGGTTTCCTGGCTAACGCCGTTTTTTGACCTCTCTACCCTTGCTTTGCCCATGTCAGACTTTCCCAACTGGACACCAGCAGCCCAGGCCAAACTCAAAAACATCCCCTTTTTCGTCCGTGCCCAGGCCCGCAAGCGCATTGAAGATGTGGCCCGCGAACAGGACGCTGACGCCATCACCGCCGACATTGTGGAGCAGGTGCGCCTAGAGTTTGGCCAATAGCGCCTGGGCGGACAACGGATCGGGGTATTGCTCCGGAGTTTTTCTATGTTGATCCTGGGTAAATTACACAGGCCGAAACATCATAAACTGGGGTATTGCCCGCCTAAAATGAATGGTTGCTGTGGCCATTGATTGACCCATTTCCCTGGTGTTTGGGGCTATGGCTTCCCCTACCCCTAGGATTTGATTCCTCCCGATCCGTAACCCCTGACCCGTAACCCCTGAGTTGAGATCTCCCTGCCGTGAAGCTATTTCTCTATCACATTCCTGAAGAAGTGCCCGAGGGCACGACCCCCGACTGTGCCATTGCCATTGATGTGCTGCGGGCCACCTCAACCATGGCCGCTGCCCTAGAAGCGGGAGCCGAGGCGATTCAGGTGTTTAGCGACATCCATGAACTCCTGACCGTGAGCGATCAGTGGCCCAGTGATAAGCGGCTACGGGCCGGGGAACGGGGCGGCGGCATGGTAGAAGGTTGCGACCTGGGCAATTCTCCGCTGGATCACTCAGCGGAAAAAACCGGGGGCAAGCGGCTGTTTATGTCCACCACCAACGGCACCCGCTGCCTGAAGCGGATTGAACACGCCCCCACGGTGATTACGGCGTCCCTCACCACCCGCAAGGCCGTGGTGGATTTTTTGCTGGAGCGCCAGCCTGAAACCGTATGGCTGGTGGGTTCTGGCTGGGAAGGCACCTACTCGCTAGAAGATACGGTCTGTGCCGGGGCGATCATTCAGGGCATCCTAGACGCCACGGGCCAAAGCTTCAAAGACCTGGCGGGGAACGATGCCGTCATTGGGGCTGTCAGCCTTTACCAGCAATGGCAGGATAACCTGCTGGATTTGATGCACTACGCCAGCCATGGCCAGCGCCTGTTACGCCTTAATAACGAAGCCGACCTGAAATATTGCGCCCAGTTGGATGTCTTGGATGTGGTGCCCATTCAGCAAACGGCGGGCGTGTTGGTACGCTAGGGCCACGGAGCACCTGAGGCCATCGGGCGTCGATTTTAGGCCGTGGATACAGTACACTGCTGAAGTATTTTTGCGACCGTAAGCCATGGATGCTGGGGAGCTGTTAGCGCAATATCGCGCCGGAGAACGCACCTTTTCGGGGCTCAATCTGCTCGAGATTGACCTCATCCAGGCCGACCTCAGCGACACGGACTTGAGCCGTAGCGATCTGCGGCAGTCTCGGTTAGGGCGATCTCACTTTGTCCGCAGCACCCTAGCCCAGGCCGACCTCAGTGAAGCACTCCTGTGGGGGGCCGATTTTACCCAAGCCGACTGCCCCCAGGCCCAACTGCGCGACGCCGACCTCAGTGGGGCTGTGTTTGTCCAGGCCAACTTGGTTGAAGCGAACCTGGTGAAAGCCATCCTGTGCGGCGTCAACTTCCAGGAGGCCGATCTTTCCCTCGCCCTGCTGATTGAAGCCGATCTGCGTCCCAGTTCCGACCAATCCACTAACCTGAATCGCGTAACCCTCCAGGGGGCCAACCTCAGCTACGCCCATCTCAGTGGGGCGTCCCTGGTGGAGGCCAATCTCCACCGGGCCAAGCTTTGCCGCGCCCGCCTGGGACAAGGGTTTCGGCCCGATGCCCCGAAGACCGATCTCACGGGAGCCAATCTGCAAGGGGCCGACCTCAGCTATGCTGACCTGACGGGGGCCATTCTGCGCGAGGCCGACCTGCGGGGAGCCGACCTGACGGGGGCCATCCTCACCCAAGCCGACCTCAGCGGTACCCAACTGCCCGACGGCATCGACCTCACCCTGTCCTAGCCCTCTGACATCCGACGGGGTAGGGACTATGGTGGCTGTTCTAGGTCTAAATCTTGATCCAAATCTTGATCCAAATCGTGGGAATCGCTAGCGGTGCGGCGACCGAGGAGCCAATAGGTGGTCATTTGACCTCGCCCTTTCACCGCCATGCTGCCCCGAGGCACAAACTCAAAGGAGTCCTTGAGGCTTTCGTAGAGTTCCGGCGTTACCTGGATACGCTGGGCTTCTCCGGTGGCCTCCATGCGGCTGGCGATGTTGACGGTGTCGCCCCAGAGGTCGTAGGCAAATTTTCGGCGGCCAATCACCCCGGCCACCACGGGGCCAGCACTGATGCCGATGCGAATTTGAAAGGGTGTGCCATCGGGACGAGGGAACTGCTGGATGGCCTCACAGATGTCTAGGGCGAAGTCGGCGATGGCCGCATCGTGGTTGCCCTGGGCGTTGGGCAGGCCACCGGCCACCATGTAGGCATCGCCAATGGTTTTGATTTTTTCGAGGCGGTAGAACTCGGCCAACTGATCAAAGATGGAGAACACCTCGTTGAGCATATTCACCAACTGACGGGGGCTCATGGTCGTGGAGGCCGCCGTGAAATCCACCAGGTCGGCGAACAGGACGCTGACCTGGTCTAGGCTTTCGGCAATGGTGCGCGACCCCGATTTCAGCCGTTGGGCAATGCGGTAGGGCAGGATGTTGACCAACAGCCGATCCGCCTGTTGCCGCTGTTGCCGCAGTTCGTTCTCCATTTGGCGGCGTTCGCTGATGTCGTGGACGATGCCTTCGTAGTAGATTAACTGGCCCTCAGCATCAACCACACGCCAGATATCTTCACTGACCCAAAAACTGCTGCCGTCTCGGCGAAACACCTCCGATTCTGCGTCGGTGATTTTGTCAAAGCGGCTGAGGTAGACCAGCAATTCCTCCCGTCGCTTCGGCTGCACATAGATTTGGCGGCTGATGTCCTCCACGGCGACCATCATGGCGGCGGCGGCGTCATAGCCAAACAGGCAGGCCATGGAGGGATTCACGCTCAGAAATTGGCCCTGGGTGCTGGCCTTGAAGATGCCCACCGTGGAATTTTCAAACAGGCTGTGGTAGTTCAGTTCCGCCGTTTGTCGGGCCAGGTCGATCTGGATGCGTTCCTCCACCTCCCGCCGCAGTGCCCGGTTTTTTTGGTGCAGTTCCTGCCGCTGCTGGGCCAGGTGAACTTGGTTCTGCACCCTCACCAGCACTTCCTGCACCGCAAAGGGCTTGGCAATATAGTCCGCTGCGCCCACCTGAAACGCCTTCACTTTATCCAGAGAATCCGCCAGGGAACTGATAAAAATCACCGGAATGTCGCGGGTGGCCGGGTCGCTGTTCAACCGTTGACAAAGGCCATAACCATCCAGGTCGGGCAGCATGATATCGAGCAAAATGAGGTGGGGGGATCGCTCTAGAATCAGGGCCATACCGGCCTCGGCGCTGTTCGCTTGACGCAGATGGTAGCCGTGCTGGGTCAATAGCCGCGTGAGCAAACGACCAACATCAGGGTCATCATCAATCATGACCACGTCCGTCGGAGGTGCATCGGAATCAAGCGATGGAACAGCGTCTTTCACTCAGAGCCAATGACCTCACAGGAAAACGGCGATGGGCCTGCCGATCTAGCCCAGCTAACCCCGATAACCATTTTCAGGATGCCGCCCATAGTTCACAATAAATTCACTGTTGACAGGGGAAAATTATGCAGAAGTTAGCCTTTCGATGGCCAGGTTTATCGGGAATGGCGCTGTGGCGACGGCGATCTTGGCGGCGCGTCCTTCAGTTTGTGGGGCTGTTTAGCCTGTGTTTAGGGGTGGCCCTAGGCTGTGCCGGGAATGATCAAGCCACCCCGGAAACCCCGACCACCGGCAACAGCAACGGGCGGATCTCCCTCGGCACCACCCTCACCGCCCGCACCCTCGACCCCGCCGATGCCTACGAAACCTTCCCCGGCATTTTGCTGCAAAACCTGGGGGATCGCCTCTATACCTACACCCCCGGCACCACAGACTTGGTGCCCCAACTGGCCACGGAGATGCCCACCGTCAGCGACGATGGGCTCACCTACACCATTCCTCTGCGCCAGGATGTCACCCTCCACGATGGCACCCCCTTCACCGCCGAGGTGATGGCCTTCTCCATGGAGCGGTTCATGGAAAACGGCGGCCGTCCGGCCTACCTGCTGTCGGAAAAAATCCAGTCCGTGGAGGCCACCGGAGAGCATGAACTCACCATTACCCTCAGCGCCCCCTTCGCGGCGTTTCCGGCGTTGTTGAGCTTTTCCGGCATCACCCCCGTTTCTCCCGCCAGCTACGAAATCGGGTCGGGCAAGTTTAAGCCCGATAGCTTTGTGGGCAGCGGCCCCTACAAACTGGCCAGTTTTGCCAGCGATGCCATCAAACTGGACCTGAACGAAAACTATTGGGGCGAAGCTCCGACCAACCAGGGCATCGATATCCAAATTTTCACCAGCCCTGCCAACCTCTACAACACCTTTCGGACGGGGGGCCTAGACGTGGCCTACAAAACCCTCGACCCCGAACAAATCGCCAGTCTACAACGGGAATCGGGCTCCGGCGGTTGGCAGGTGATTGAGGGCGGCACCAACGTGATCAACTATATGTCCCTGAATCGACGCATCGAGCCCCTGGATGACGTGCGGGTGCGGCAGGCCATCGCCGCCATGGTGGATCGGCCCCTGCTGAATGAGCGGGTGTTTCAAGGGCAGGCGGAACCCCTCTATAGCCTCATCCCCCCCGGTTTTGAGGTTGCCCAGCCCGTGTTTAAAGACACCCTGGGCGACGGCAATTTTGAGAAAGCTAAGGAACTGCTAACCGAGGCGGGCTTCTCGGAAACCAACCCCCTCACCGTGGAAATTTGGTATCCGTCGGCGTCCACCATTCGCAGCATCGTGGCCAACACCTTGAAGGAATCCATTGAAACCGCGCTGCCGGGACTGGTGATCGTGGACATTCAAAACACGGAAGGGGCCACCCTCTGGCAAAACGTGGGCCAGGGCATCTACCCGATCATCCTCTCCAACTGGTACCCCGACTACAACGATCCCGACACCTTCATCCAACCCTTCCTCGGGTGTGAAACGGGCAGCGTGGAAGCGGGTTGCGAAGAGGGCGCTTCCCAGTCCAATGGGTCGTTCTTCTACAGCACCGAGGCCAACGCCCTGATTGCCCAACAGCGAGCCGAACAAGACCCCGCCGCCCGTCAGGCTATCATTGCCCAACTGCAAACCATGATGGCGGAGCAAGTGCCCTACGTGCCCCTCTGGCAAAATAAGGACTTTGTCTTTGCTCAGAATGGCGTGGACGGCGTAGCCATCGAGCCCAGCCAGCAGTTCCTCCTCTGGCGCATCAGCCGTTCCTAGGGGCTGTTCGTCGAGCCGTCGCCCCTCTCCGCTCAGGAGAGGGGCCGGGGGTGAGGGCGTCCGGGGGCTTGGCGATGGCCTGGAAAAGGCTACAGCGATAGGGCTGGACATCTAAATCCCAGCATCCCCCACCCGCCGACCCTCTCGGGCCAGTTTGGGCACCCAACCGAGGCGTCCGGTCATTAACCGAAGCGCTAGATGGCGCAGGGGCGGGACGTGGTTCAGAAGCCATAGCCCCAGGCGGCGCAGAGCCACGATGGGAGCAATTTGGTTAGAAAAGCTGCGGGTGAGGGTGTCGGTAAAGGTGAGGATGACCCAGTTTTCCCACCGTCGCCAGCGCTCGTAGCGGCGCAGAACGGCGATGGAACCAAGGTCTTCGCCCGTTTGGTGGGCAGCGGTGAGGACTTCCGCCAGGGCAGCGGCATCGCGCAGACCCATGTTCAACCCTTGACCACCGACGGGGTGGCAACTGTGGGCGGCATCTCCCACCAGGGCAAGGCGGGGCTGAACGTAGCGGTCGCACTGCATGAGCTGTACCGGAAACAGGGCGGGCGGGGTGAGACGCTTTAGTTTGCCCATTTGGGAACCGTAGCGCCGTTCTAGTTCCGCCATAAATTCCGCTTCGGGCAGCTTCAGGATGGCTTGAGCTTCTGCGTGGGGAGACGTCCACACCACCTGGCAACGACCACCGGGCAGGGGCAAAATGGCGAAGGGGCCGCTGGGCCAAAAGCGCTCGTAGGCAGTGGCTTGGTGGTCGCCTTCGGGTTCTAGCACCGTGGTGATGCAGGACTGCCAATACTGCCAACCAAAGGCGTCGATGTTAGCCTGCCGCCGCAGGGGAGACTGTTTACCATCGGCAGCAACCACCAGGGCTGCATCCAACGTGCGGGTTCCGTCCGGGGTGGTCAGGGTGCCGATTACCCGTTCCCCATGGCGCTCGGAGACGGTGAGAGTAGACTCGCTGAGGTAATCAATATTCGCCGCCGCTTGCACCGCTCCTTGAAGGGCCGTCATCAACACCCCATGCTCGGCCCCGTAGAACACCGAGTCATCCCCCAAATCCTGGGGCGAAAACTTCACGACTTCAGGATGGTCGCCATCGGACAGCCGCACCTGGCGAAAGTGGCAAATGTTCGGCCCCACCTGCGGCCACAGCCCTAGCCCCTTCATAATGTCTGCCGAGGTGGGCGAAAACGCATAGGCCCGCTGCCGAGAAGCCGCCCCTTCCGGGGTTTGGGCTTCAATCACCGCCACCCGCAACCCAGAGGGCCGCAACGCCGCCGCCAAGGTAAGCCCCACAATACCGCCGCCCACGATGGCTACATCGACGGTGCGGGGGGGAAGAGTGGTGGTGGGAAGGGGAGAAGGGTGAGTGGCGGTCATGGGGAGTCGGGAGTTAACGATTGTGGTTGGTTGGGGCGCACCGCTGTGCGCCCGTACAGGGCGGGGCTTCTTCCTATTGTGGCGTGGCGCTTTGGGCAAAAGCAAGGTTAGTGGAAATAGGCCGAACCCGGTAGCCCGTGGTCGAACACTTCCATCGGGATAAGCCCGCACTATATGCTTGCATCGGTGTTGGGAGGACGTCACTGAGAGTAGAACGCGCCCTTGACATGAAGGCCCTCAATCCTCAGACATGCATAGTTTCGATAGGGCACCTCGATTAATCGAGTATCCAGGGAATTGCAGTCTCAAAAAAGAACACAGTGAGACAGAAATGACCCTTCCATCGCACTGTGTCAGTTGTGACTCAAATGAATCTATCAGCGTTGCCTTATGGCTT
>JALQST010000189.1 GCA_023264315.1 Nodosilinea sp. BSH.14 | reverse complement strand
AAAGACGCAATCACAATCGGACGTCACTATGCTGAAACAAGCCATTTCCCATTTCCAAAACCGCTTCCCCGCCGCTGAAGCTCACGCCCACTGCGATGGCCCCTGCGGTGTCTACGATCCTTCCTCGGCCCGGGTGGCCGCTGAAGCTGTGGTTTCCATGACCAAGAAGCTGCTGGCCCTAGAACTGCCCGCCCCCGGCGATCAGGCTGCGGCTGTCGCCTACCACAACACCTTCGCCCGCTACAGCGCCATCAAAGAAGAGCAAGCCCAACTGGCCAAGGAAGAGCTGCTGATTCTGTGGACAGACTACTTCAAGCCCGTGCACCTGGAGCAATTCCCCGACCTCCACGACACCTTCTGGAAGGCCGCCAAACTTTGCTCCGCCTGCAAAGTGGAAGTGAGCGCCCAACACGCCACGGAACTGATGGAAGCCATCCAGAAAATCCACGGCATGTTCTGGGCCACCAAGAACCGCGATGTGGCTTGGTTCACCGCCAGCTAGGATCAGTAGATCGCAAAGCCGGTGGAAGACCTCACCCCCAGCCCCTCTCCTCCCAGGAGAGGGGAGCCGGAAGGGCGTCAAAGTCCCTCTCCCTTGGGGAGAGGGATTGAGGGTGAGGGCCAAAGCAGGGCAATAGCGCGAGTTTGTAATCTACATTCGCCCAACGTTCCCAACGACCCATGGTTGAACGCCCCCACCCCACTCCGCCCCACGCCCTACGCCCTAGCCACTGGATGGATGTCGGTCTGTGGCTGTGGCGGCGGCGGCGGCGATTTCGCGTCACCGGAGATTCCATGCGCCCCCTGCTCGTCCCTGGGGAGGAGGTGCTGATTGACCCGACCGCCTATCGTCGCCGTGCCCCCCAACCGGGGGATTTGGTTGTGGCGGAACACCCCCAGCGTCCGGGGTTTCAGTTGATTAAGTGGGTGGTGGCTGTGGAACCCCAAGGCTGCTTTTTGCAAGGGATCGACCGAGCCGCCAGCACCGACAGCCGCACCTTTGGCTGGGTCTCCCTCCATCGCATTCTAGGCCAAGTGGTTTGTCGGTTTCCCTAGCCGCCAGAAGACCTCACCCCCGGCCCCTCTCCTCCCAGGAGAGGGGAAATGGAAGTTTGTGGGATCTTGATGTCAAGGTTCTCACCCTAGGGGAGATACCCTAGTGGCCGATGCCGACATATTGGAACCCGGCCCGAATCAGGGTTTCGCGATCTAGGACGTTGCGTCCATCAATCAGGATGGGACTGTGCATCCGTTGGGCGAGGGCCGCGTAGTCCAAATCCTGGAACTGCGCCCAGTCGGTGACAAGCACGAGGGCATCGCAGCCGTCGGCCAGGTGGGCGGCGTCGCTTTCCACCATCACCCCGGTCAGCCCGTGGCGGAGACCGCTTTGGGAGACAATGGGGTCGTAGGCTTTGACCTTGGCCCCTAGGCGGTTCAGATGTTCGATCAATACCAGGGACGGGGCATCCCGCATATCGTCGGTGTCGGGTTTGAAGGTGAGCCCCAGCAGGCCGATGGTTTTGCCCTTGAGAATTTTCAGCACCTGCTGAAGTTTTTCTAGCACGATGAGTCGCTGGCGTTGGTTAACGGCCACGGCGGCCTTCAGCAGGGGTGCTTCGTAGCCGTAGTCCTCCGCTGTGTGGATGAGGGCCGAGACATCCTTGGGAAAGCACGATCCGCCCCAGCCCAGCCCAGCCTGGAGAAATTTCTGGCCAATGCGGGAGTCTAGGCCAATGCCCACCGCCACCTGGGTGACATCCGCCCCCACCCGGTCGCAGATGTTGGCGATTTCGTTGATGAAGCTGATTTTGGTGGCCAGGAAGGAGTTGGCGGCATATTTGACCATCTCCGCCGAGCTCAAGTCCGTGACCAGCACGGGGACAGGCTCGCCGCCGGGGATTTCTCGATATTGGCCCGAGACGATGGGGGCATAGAGCTGCTGCATCCGCTCGATGGCGCGGGGGCTGTTGCTACCTAAAACGATGCGGTCGGGGTTGAAGGTGTCGTAGATGGCGGATCCTTCCCGCAAAAATTCGGGATTGCTGACCACCTCAAAGTTGGCGATGACCTCGGGTAGGGGGGAGTCATCGCCGTACCCCGCCGCTACGGGAACCTTCTGCCCCTCGGCCACGCCATCCAGAACCAGCATCCGCACCCAGTCACCAGAGCCAATGGGGACGGTGGATTTGTTGACAATCACGCGATAGTCGCTGTTGAGGTGGGTGCCAATGCCCCTGGCCACGGCTTCGACGTAGCGGGTATCGCTGTCGCCGTTGGGCAGGGCGGGGGTGCCCACGGCAATAAATAGGATTTCGCCGTGCTCCACGCCCTGTTGCAGGTTGGTAGAAAACTGGAGATGTCCGGCCTCCATGGCGGATGTCATCAGTTCCGACAGCCCCGGTTCAAAGATGGGCGATTGCCCCGACTGCATCAACTTCACTTTTTCTTCGTTGACGTCGATGCACATCACATCATGGCCCACATGGGCGAGGCAAACCCCCGTCACCAGTCCCACATAGCCCGTCCCAATTACGCATACCCGCATGGTCACTTGTCCTTAATAATCACGACATTCACCGCCTAGCCCTTTACGTCAGGCATGGGAGACCGAGACGGGCTGGGGCGGCTGTTCCGAGGCTAGGGTCATCCGCTGCCGAAAATCTTCGATGGTGCGGGTGAGGCCGTCCTGAAGCGGCACCGTGGGGCTCCAGTTGAGGAGGGTTTTGGCCTTGGTAATGTCGGGTTTGCGCCGCTGGGGATCATCCTGGGGCAGGGGCTTGTAGACCAAATCCGTATCGGGGTTCACCATGGTTTGCACCGCCTGGGCCAGATCGAGGATAGTGTATTCATCAGGGTTTCCTAGGTTCACTGGCCCTAGATAGTCGCTGTTCATCAGCCGAATCAGGCCATCCACCAGGTCAGACACGTAGCAAAAACTGCGGGTTTGGCTGCCGTCGCCATAGACCGTGAGGGGAATGCCCTGGAGCGCCTGCACCACAAAGTTGCTCACCACCCGGCCATCGTTTTCCAGCATCCGGGGGCCGTAGGTGTTAAAAATTCGCGCCACCCGAATGTCCACATTATTTTGACGGTGGTAGTCAAAGGCCAGGGTTTCCGCCACCCGTTTGCCCTCGTCGTAGCAACTGCGGATGCCGATGGTGTTGACGTTGCCCCAATAGTCTTCGGGTTGGGGGTGCACCTGCGGATCGCCATAGACTTCGGAGGTGGAGGCGAGCAGGAACCGGGCCTTTAGCCGTTTAGCCAAGCCCAACATATTGAGGGTGCCGATGATATTGGTCTTAATGGTTTTCACCGGGTTGTACTGATAGTGCACCGGAGAGGCGGGACAGGCGAGGTGATAGATCTGGTCTACCTCTAGGCGAATCGGCTCGGTGACGTCGTGGCGAATGCAGTCAAAATAGGGATGATCCATCCACCGCAGGATATTCTGCTTGCGGCCTGTGTAGAAGTTGTCGAGGCAAATGACTTCGTGGCCCTCGGTCATCAGTCGATCAATTAAATGAGAGCCAATGAATCCAGCCCCCCCGGTGACTAAAATTCGCATAGCGCCTTGCCTAGAAATGGGTGTCAGTGTGTTTCCAAGGTACCCCAGTTCAGCGTTCCCCTACCAGCCCCAAGTATCGAGCCCCCCCTTAAACGGCCCCATAATGTCCGAGGTAATCCAGCCGCCGTAGAAATCCCCCGGCTGGGCCTGCACCTGCTCGTCATCGACATAGCAAGCCTCCATGGATCCGGGATAGACCGCAATGTAGTGGGCCATTTCCCGAAAGGGGGCGGTGGGTTCCGGGTAATACCAAGCGCCGTGTTCCACGCGGCGATCGCCCACCACAATGGTGTAGTAGGCCGCTAGCCCCTTCCATTCGCAGAAGGTGGCCTTGGGAGTGGGGCGGAAGTAGGCCATCTGCACGTCCTCGGGCGGCAGATAGTACACCGGCGGATGGCTCGTTTCGAGCACGCGCTTGGTGCGGCAGGAGTCGGCAATCACCTCCCCATTGAACATGACGCGAATGCGCCGCGCAGAATCCTCAAGGCGAGGGGGGCGGGGGTAGTCCCAAACGGACTCTTGACCGGGGCCGGGGGGAATCGGGGTAGGCATAGGGAATGAGACGGGGTTGCAGTAACGATTCTGTCTGGGGGCGACCCTAGGGATCATTCGCAAGATCACGCCCACCGGGACGGACTCATCCCTACTGGCTTCGCCAGGTTTGAATCTCCTGCTGGGCTTGGTCGTAGGCGCTGGTTTCGGGGGGCACCCGCTCGGCGGCGGCAATGGCTCCGGCCACATCCCCAGCGGCGGCGCGATCCCGGGCAATCACCAGAATATCCTGACTCCATTGGCTAATGCGATCCTGGGCTACGGCATATTCCGGGAAATCCGGGGGGATTTGCTGCGCCACGGCAATGGCATCTTTAAAGGAAGTTGCCTGATCCGGCTGGAGCATAGCCTGGGCCTGTTGCAGCAGTTGACGGTTGGTTTTGCGTTGCTGCCAGCGTTGGGTTGCCGCCTGGGCCTGGGCGTAGGTTTCCGCCTGGTCGGCGGGGACGAGTCTGGCGGCGGCAATGGCTCCATCAAAGTTGCCTGCCGCTGCCCGTCCCTCAGCTAGGTCTAGCATCACCTGACTCCAACGGGCAATGTCAGCCTGGGCCTGCTCGTACAAGGGATCGTCCACGGGCACCTGCCGAGCTCGCTCAATGGCGTCGTTAAAAAGGGAGGCGGGAACGGGCTCCACCAACCGGCGAGCATCATTCAAGATCACCTCTCCCGTCACCCCGGTGCTGGCCTGCCCCACCTCTGCCTGGGCCACCATGGCATCAAAATCCACCGGGCGCTCCCCTTCTGGAATTTGGTTCAACCAGTTGATGGCTGCCCCAAACTGGCCCACCGCCAACGCTTTGCGGGCCAGTGCCAGGGCCGTTGGGCCGTCAATGTTAGGACCGGGAAACAGAGGATCGGGGGAAGGGGAACCCGTCGCCGTTGGCGGTTCCTCGGGGGGAGTGGGGGACCGATCCCCGGTTTGGCCTGGGATCGGTTCAGCGGTGTTCGGCAGGGTCGGCTCTGAAGGCCGGTTGCCCCAAAAGACGGCCTGGCGGCGCAGCAGCACCCCCAACAGTAACACCCCCGCCGCCAGGAAGGCCCACCGGGGCCACCCCAAGGACGCCCTGCCCGGGGTATGATTGTTCTCCTCTCCGGGCAGTGTCCCCGCCGCTTCACTGACCAGGGCACCATTGGCATCCGGCGACCCCATCGCCATGTCTTCCTCCGCCAGCGCCGCCAAAGCCGGATCCTGGTCTTCCACCATCGGGGGTAACCGGGGATCATCGCCTGGGGCGGGGCCATCGGTGGGCATCGGTGGGGCAAGGCTAGGGCCACCGGCAATTTTGCCCGCTGCTGCCGGGGGCACCAACATCAAAAACCGCTGGGCTGCCGGAATGACCGCCACGGGATGCTGCTCCGGTCGCCAGTGGTGGCGGCAGAGTTCCGGCACGCGATTGGCTAAATAATCGGCAATCTGGGTGAGGGTAAGACAGCCGTGGAATCGCAGTCCCTCCACCATGGCCTCCGTAAATAGGCCGTGACGCACCGCCAGGGTCTCCTGGGAAAACTCCTGGGGCTGACAGGACAACAGCAGTGGAATCTCCAAATCCTTGGCCAGTTCTAGGGTTTGCTGCCCTAGACGCGATGGGGCAATGGCCGACTGGGGGCGGTTCATGTCTAAAATCACCAAGACCTGCGTCGCCGCTCCCTCAGACAGGGTTTTGAACAGATCCGATATCAAAATCCCCGTCTGCATAATGTGGCTGGGGTCGGCATCAATGGGCAGCAGATAGTCCTGCCCCTCCCAGCTCACACCATAGCCGCTAAAGAAAAATAAAATCGTATCGTTCACCCCGGCCTTGGACACCGTCTGGCCCAACCGTTGCAGCAGCACCTCGCGGCTGGGGAACGCCGCCCCCTGATACACCATGGGCGAGATATCCGTCAGCAGAGCACAGGCTTCGGGGGCCAACCCCGCCTCCTGTACCAGGAAATCCTTCAGCTCAATGGCGTCAAACTGAGCGTACATCAGCGGCTGAAGCTGTTGGTATTGGTTGATGCCGACAATCACCGGCCAGTGACTAGCCATGGCTGGGGGAGGTCTCCGTGAAATGTACTTGCTATAGTAGCGCCTCCCTCCCAGAGAGGCGCAGGAAACCTCGCCTGATTTTCTGGGCTAGATTTTCCTGTCTGGCCTCGTCGCAGTTGACTAAAGCGTTTTCCACTCGGCTAGATACAATGGAACTCAGTCTGGGCCAGAGCGTCTGCCTAGGCTAGGGCGTTCTCCATGGAGAACGCGTTCATCAGAATCTCCTGGGTCTGAAACCCCGCCCTTTCAAGGCGGCTTTACAGGTTATGCGTTAAAATGTGAGGCAT
>JALQST010000188.1 GCA_023264315.1 Nodosilinea sp. BSH.14 | reverse complement strand
GTGGCCTCGGCATCGGGTAGGTCAAGGCGCAGGGCTGGGTAATAAGTGTCGGGACGGTTAGATTCAGGGCTAAATTCAGGACTGTCCATCACCGTTTGCCCTCCATCACTCTGGGTCAGATTGCGCCATCCGCCGCGCTGTGAACTAATCTATCAAGCTATTGCTCTCCCCGTTCCCTCCCCCGCTGAACCATGATCATCACCGTAGCCAGCTTCAAAGGCGGTGTCGGCAAAACCACAACGGCCATTCACCTAGCGGCCTTTTTCCACCCCCGATGATTTGGCGATGTTGGCCCATGCCTGTGATTGCCTGGTACTGCCTACTACGCCGGATGTGTTGGCCCTGGACGTGCTGACCCTGATGGGGGTCTACCTGGAGGACGCTGCCATCGAAAACTATCGCGTCCTGTTGACGATGATGCCCCCCAGTCAGCGCATGACCAAAGCCCTGGAACCCCTGCTGGCCCCGCTTCAGCCGCGCCTGTTTCGCCACTGTGTGCGCCGCTATGCCGTCTACCAAAGGGCCGCCCAGCAAGGCCAGATTGTGTCGGCGGTGAAAGCCGCCAAGGCCACTGAGGCTTGGCAAGACTACGACCTGATCGGCCAGGAACGGCTGTCCTTCACCGGTTGATCCCAAATCCAATGGGGTCTAGGACGACGGCCCCCGAAACCAAGGGCGGCCTTGGCTGTGGGATTGCGCTATATATAAGTTCATCCATGCGGTTCAAAATTGTAGGTGCAGAATTGTAGGTGCAGAGTTTTTATGGTTAACGTCTATGCCCAGCGCCGCCAGCGTGTCATGGCGTTGATTGGGGGCGGCACAGCGGTGTTTGCCAGTGCGCCCACGGCGGTGATGCACAACGATGTGGATCATCCCTTTCGCCAAGACAGCAATTTTTACTACCTGACGGGGTTTAACGAACCGGAGGCCGTGGCGGTGCTGGCTCCCCACCACGAGGAACACCGCTTTGTGTTGTTTGTGCGGCCCAAGGATCTGGAGAAGGAAATCTGGTCGGGCTATCGGGTCGGTGTCGATCAAACCAAGGAGCGCTATGGGGCCGATGAGGTCTACCCCATCGCCGAACTGGGGGAACGCCTGCCCAAGTATTTGGAAAAGGCGGATCGGCTCTACTACCACTTTGGCCATGATCAATCCCTCAACACCACGATTTTGAAGCAGTGGCAGCGGCTATTGGCCACCTACCACAAGCGCGGCACCGGCCCCGTGGCCATTGAGGATGCTGGTCTGCTGATGCAAACTCTGCGCCGGGTGAAGGATGCCGAGGAACTGGAGCGGCTGCGGCGGGCCATTGCCATTGCCGCCAAGGCCCACAACCACGCTCGCGAGATTACGGCCCCCGGTCGCTACGAGTACGAAATTCAGGCGGAAATGGAGCACATTTTTCGCCTGGAGGGGGCGATGGGGCCAGCCTATCCCTCCATCGTGGCCTCTGGCGACAACGCCTGCATCCTCCACTACGTGGAAAACAACCGCCAAATGCAGTCTGGGGATTTGCTGTTGATCGACGCGGGCTGTGCCTACGACTACTACAATGCCGACATCACCCGCACCTTTCCCGTGGGGGGCCAGTTCAGCCCAGAGCAGCGGATTTTGTACGAACTAGTCCTAGAGGCCCAGATCAAGGCCATTGAGGCCGTCAAACCCGGGGCTCCCTTTAATGCCTTCCACGACGCCGCCACCCGCACCCTCACCGAGGGCATGGTGGAACTGGGTCTACTGGCTGGATCCGTGGATACCTTGATCGAAGAAAAGAAACACAAGGCGTTCTTTATGCACGGTACCGGGCATTTCCTGGGGCTGGATGTTCATGATGCGGGCATTCTCCGCAACCCCGACAAAACCTGGAAACCCTTTGAGGTGGGCAACGTGGTAACGGTGGAGCCAGGGATTTACATTTCCCCCTACTATGAGCCCACCGAGGGGCAACCCCAGATCGAGGATCGTTGGCGCGGCATTGGCATTCGCATTGAAGACGATGTGTTGATCACGGAGCTTGGCCACGAGGTGCTCACAGCCGCTGTTCCCAAGTCTTTAGACGCGATGGAGCGTTGAGTGATTAAACTCTCGTTAGGGTGTGGTGATTTCCGAATGAAAGTTGGGCCTATTATGCAAGAAGACGTGGCAGCACTCAGAGCCAACGTGAGCTACCAACAAACCAGCCAGATCCAAACCGGCACCGATCCTACGGCCCTCCAATCGGTGGTGTTGTGGTTTGACCAATTTCAATCCGCGCCGATCCCCCATTCCCTCTGGTTGCAGTGCCAGTTGGCTCTGATTGAAGGCTTCACCAACGCTGTTCGCCATGCCCACGTGGGGCTCCCCAAAACTACCCCCGTCACCATTGAGGTGAGCATTTCCAGCCACACCATCGATATCCGAATTTGGGATCAGGGGCCAGGGTTTGACCTTAGTGCCGTCCTCAAAACTAAGCTGCATACCCACAGCCCCCACGATGAAGGCGGTCGGGGCCTAAAAATTATGTACCTGGTGGCCGATCACCTCAGCTACTGTCCCACGGATCGAGGCAACTGCCTCCATCTACACAAGACCTATGCCTAAGGACAAGCCATGGCGTTACCGATTGGGCTAATGGCCCTCTCCCCGTGGGGGGTGGGTGTGATGTTGAATACGGTGCTGCTGGGGCTCGCCTGGGGACTGCCCAAAAAATTACTTACCCCGGCGGGATACCTACATGCCTGGGCGCTAGGGGTACTGGTGTGGGGAGCCTTGGGCTGGCGGGGCTATGCCGTGGTCATGGTCTACTTCCTGCTGGGGTCGGCGGTGACGCGGGTGGGCATGGCTCGCAAGTTGGCGGCGGGCATTGCCGAAGGGCGATCGGGGGTGCGAGGCCCAGAAAATGTCTGGGGCTCGGCCCTGGTGGGTGCCCTCTGTGCCCTGGCCCTGGTGGCGCTGTCGGCGGGGTTTCCAGCGGGGGAACCTGCCCCCTGGCCCGCCCTATTGGCCCTGGCCTACGTCAGTAGCTTTAGTACCAAACTGGCCGATACCACCGCCAGCGAAGTGGGAAAAGCCTACGGCCAGCGCACCTTTTTGATTACCACCCTCCAGCCCGTGCCCCCCGGCACCGAGGGAGCGGTTAGCCTAGAGGGCACCCTGGCGGGGCTGGGCGGCAGTCTGGCCATTGCCCTGGTCGGCTGGGGCATCGGGCTCATTCCGGCTTGGGGAATGGGGGTGTGCCTCGTCGCCGCCTTCATCGCCACCAACCTCGAAAGCGTCATTGGCGCAACGCTGCAAACCCAAATTCCCTGGCTCACCAACGAACTGGTCAACATCATC
This sequence comes from Nodosilinea sp. BSH.14, assembly GCA_023264315.1. Classification (GTDB taxonomy): domain Bacteria; phylum Cyanobacteriota; class Cyanobacteriia; order Phormidesmidales; family Phormidesmidaceae; genus Nodosilinea. The sequence goes on along the minus strand of JALQST010000188.1, from coordinate 3,132 downwards.
AACACTGCCATCGGAGCCATGCTCGCCCTCGCCCTCGGCTATCTCTGGCTGCGGTGATCGAAAGCCATCAACAACACCATCTCAGACTGTGGAGGCCATGCCATGCTGGTGACGCAACATTCGGTATTCCAACGTTTTTGGTATCCTGTGCTGCCGATGGCCGATTTAGCCGCTGGCCCCCGGGCCTTTACGCTGTTGGGCCAGCCCTTGGTGCTGTGGCTCAGCGCAGACGGAAAACCCGCCGCCCTAAGGGATCGCTGTTGCCACCGTTCGGCCCAATTGTCCATGGGGGTGGTGCAAAACGGCTGCCTCCGCTGTCCCTACCACGGTTGGGCCTATGATCGCCAGGGCCGCTGTACCCTCGTTCCCCAACTTGGCCCCGAAGCCACCCTTCCCAACACCTACCGAGTCGAGGCGTTTCCGTGCCAGGATCGCTACGGCTATGTTTGGGTGTGTTTGGCCCAGGATCCCCTCCAGCCCCTGCCGGATATTCCCGAAGCGGAGGATCCCCACAATCGTCTCATTCCCCAGTTCTACGAACCCTGGCACTGTAGCGGCCTACGGGTGATGGAAAATTCCTTTGACAATGCCCATTTCAGCATTGTCCATGCGGCCTCCTTTGGGGTGACGGAACAGCCCAAGCCCGCCAAATCTGAGATTGTGCCCCAGGAACTGGGCCTCAAGGTCTACGCTACCGTGCCCGTGGTCAACCCGCCCATCCAGCAGAAAATCCTCAACCTTCCCAACAGCCTCACGGTGCGGGAGGTGGAATCGACTTGGTATGTGCCCTTCAGTCGCACCCTGAAGATCACCTACCCCAATGGGTTAATGCACCTGATTTTTACCGCCGCTACCCCCATCAGTGATCGCACCTCTCAGATTGTGCAGTTCTGCGTTCGCAACGACAGCGAAGCCGACGCCAGCACCGATGCCATCATCGCCTTTGATCGCCAGGTGGTGGATGAAGATAAACGGGTGCTAGAATCCACGGACTACGATACTCCTGTGGACGTGGCGGCGGAGCAACATATGCCCTCGGATCAGCCGGGAATTGTCATGCGTCGCCAGTTAGCGGCCCTGATCAAAGCCGGGAACGTCGCCTAATCATCTTCGAGGGGCAGGCCGAAGCGCACCTTGCCCTTACCGAAGTAGCGGCCAAACTGAAGTTCGTAGACCTCGTCTTCGTCCTGGGTTTCCACGCGCAGGTCACTGCGGGCATAGCTGACACAGAGCAGCGCATAGCCCTGGTCGCGCAGATCGGGGGACAACCCCATGGCCTCGGGCTGCACGAGGTCGCCCTCTAGCACCCGCACGGCGCAGGTGGTACAGGCTCCATTGCGGCAGGAGAAGGGCAGGTCTACGCCCTGGCTTTCGGCGGTATGCAGGATATAGCGGTCTTCGGGCACCTGAAACTGGTAGGTCTGGTGGGTGCCGCGATGGTGAACGATGACGGTGTGGGTAGGGGCCATATGCCGATGAAACACGGAATCAGTAGTTGTGAGTGCCCCTATGATCTCATGAAAAATTCCTTCCAAAACAAATTGTGGCTTTTGGGGACGTTTTTTTGCTACGATAACAACCCGGTAGCCAAATGCTATCCCACACCCTGGAGAGATGGCCGAGCGGTTGAAGGCGCAGCACTGGAAATGCTGTTTAGGGGTGACTCTAACGAGGGTTCGAATCCCTCTCTCTCCGTCCCCAACATTGCCCCAAGGTTGACCTATTCCTAAGACTTGGGTTAGCCAGACGGTTCCTAAAGGCATCGCAGTCAATCCATGGTCGTCTACGGATGATGATCCTGTGCTTCAGTTTCAGCCCCCCGGTTTTGTTCAGCGGGTGTTGTCCACGCCCCTCGGCGTCCTGGCCTACTACACCCATCCCCACTCGGCGGCGGGCGAGGATAACCGCCCGCCCCTGGTGTTTCTCCATAGCCTAGGCGGTGGATCGTCCGCCTTTGAGTGGTCTCGGGTCTATGCCGCCTTTGGCCAGAGCCACCGGGTGATTGCCCCGGACCTGATCGGCTGGGGGCTGTCGGCCCATCCCGTGCGGAACTACCAGGTGGACGATTATTTCCAGGTCATCACCCACCTAATCGAAGCCCTGGCGGCACCGCCCGCCCCCGTCATCGCCACGTCCCTCACGGCGGGAGTCATCATCCGGCTGGCCACCCAGCGGCCCGACCTGTTCCAGCGGCTCTTCCTGGTGTCGCCCGCTGGCAATGGAGACTTTGGCCGAGACTATCGCGCCAGTCTACCGGCCCTCCTAGCCAGCACCCCCGGTGTGGATATCCTGCTGTATCGCCTGGGGGCCGCCAATGAGTTGGCGGTTCGGGGCTTTTTGTCCACCTTCTTGTTTGCCAACCCCCGCCGTATCACCGAGGACATGGTGCAAGCCTACCTCACCTGCACCCAACAGCCCAACGCCCAATACGCCGCCCTAGCCTCCCTCAACGGCACCATCAGTTTTGACCTATCGCGCTATATCGGTCAACTCACGGTTCCTACCCATATCCTGCTGGGGGAAAAGTCTCGCTTCACGCCCCCAGCCATTACCCGCCGTCTGGCCAGCCTCAATCCCCAAGCCGTCAAAGCCGTCATTGAGATCTCCGACGCCGGGGTGCTGCCCCACCTAGAGCGACCCGAGGCCGTGACGGCCTATCTCCAAGACCACCTCTGATCCCCAAGCTAGCTGGCAACGGACGGCCAGGGCCAGCACGATAGGGGCCGGGATGCTAGGATCAAAAGCTTTGGAGAGGGCTTCCTGTGTCTAGCGTTGCGGCCATTGCCACCACCCCTGCGGGCGTCAAAACTCTACTGCCGATCTGTGCGGCCCTCCCGGCCACGCTGTGGGTGTCCAACACCCTGGCGGCAACCCTGGCGGCGGATTTGGCCCAGGGGCCGCACCGGATCCACACCTACGATGGGCCGCTGCGGGACGTGGTGGAACAGCTTTGGCCCACCCATGGCAGCCTGGTGTTTGCCCTAGCCACGGGGGCGGTGGTGCGGCTGATTGCCCCCCTATTGCAAGATAAGGCCACGGATCCGGCGGTGGTGGTGGTGGAAGAAACGGGCCGCCAGGTGATTAGCCTCTGCGGTGGGCACCAGGGCGGGGCCGATGGGCTAACCCGCCAAA
>JALQST010000187.1 GCA_023264315.1 Nodosilinea sp. BSH.14 | reverse complement strand
CTCCTGTTTCGTTATTTTTTGCTTTGGAACGGGTATCAAGGTGGCATCCATAATCTGACCGCCCTGAGCTTGATAGCCCTGTTGATTTAAGTAGTTTGAGAATTCTTCAAAGAGAGGCTCCATTTTGTTATGGTCTTTGAGATGCTGACGAAATAGCCAGACCGTGGTTGCGTCAGGCACCGGATCTTCTAGCCCCAAGTTCAGAAACTCCATAAAAGACAGACGATCTTTGACTTGGTATTCCAATTCTTCATCACTGATGTTATAAAGCTGTTGTAGAATCAAGAGCTTAAACATCAAAATGACATCAGTTGGCTTACGACCTGCATTGCTTTTACGATCTTTTTTGTGAAGCGTTTCTAGTTCTGCTCGGAATAATTCCCAAGGGATAATGTCATTAAGATGTTTTAAGGTTTTGTTTTTGTTGATCAGTTCTTGTTGGCGCTCCTCAAAGTCCCAGAATCCTTTCTGTCCCATAGCTCTGATGAAGAAGTAGCAATTTATATGACTTATTATCCCATCTTTTAGCCACTATCTAGCATCTCTTTAAGAATTAAAATATGATGATCAAGTCGTGGAATACCGATCAATATTTTAGGTGACTAGATTTCGACATGAGTCTCATCATGAGATAGCGTTTTCAGCATTTTTCGAGGTGCCCTGTATCAGACTACCTTGTCCAAAAACACAAACTCATCCAAGAATGACTAATTTTTGGATCGATGCCAACCTCATGTTAAGGTTTCTCACCCAAGAACCTACTCATCTCGCTGAGCGGGCCTTACGCTTCTTTGAACAAGCCGAGAAAGGGGAAACTACGCTTCATATTGTGCCGCTAGTTGTGGCTGAGGTCGTGTGGGTACTCGGCTCATTTTATAAATATTCTCGCGCAGAAATCCGTGAGGTTCTCGTTCCCTTTCTGTTATCCCAAAGACTGTTTGTGCACGAGAAAGATATAGTAATTCGTGCGCTAGAAATCATGTCCTCAGCCAATGTCAATTTTGTTGATGCTTACCTGGCAGAAACAGTCCGACACAAACAGGATACACCGTTGCTTCCTTTGATAAAGATTTCTGTCGCCTAGATATTCCTTGGAATGAGCCAAAATGACCCTTATTCAGTACGAACTCATTATTTACTGGAGTGAAGAGGATCAGTCCTTCATTGTGGAGGTGCCTGAATTACCTGGTTGTACGGCAGATGGGGAAACCTATCAAGCGGCGGTGGCCAATGCCGAGGTTGTCATTCAAGAATGGATCGAAACTGCCCAAGCATTAGGTCGTCCCATTCCTACGCCCAAGGGTCGTCTTTTGTTTGCCTAGCCCGCAAGGTAGAAACTTGGTTTCTACGTTCTACCCTAATGGCCTTGGTTCATTGCTTCACGAATGCACCCTACGTTTTTATCCCGCTACATCCCAAACGCTTGCTAGGATGCTCTCTAGAAATAGAGTATCTGGGCCAAAATCTTGCTCATGGGGCCACTGCACGCCGCCAAAGAAAGGCTTAACTTGTTTGAAGTAGTGGCTATTTTTTAGCTCCTTAAAAAAGCCTTTATCTAGATAAGGAGAGACATCAAAAATTCGAGTTTCGCCATTGTCAAAAAATAATCGCAGTTGGCTATTCTCTAATGCTTCGACCTTGACGACCTTAGGAGACATGATTCTTCCCTCCTACCGCAGCGGCTCAATTTTGAAAATTTGTTCTCCGGCAATGGCTAACTCCCAATCAGCCATCAACTCATCTTGATGAATTTCAATCCAAGCCAGCACCAGCTTTAGCTTGGAACTACGCAACCTGCCTTCTAAGACCAAACCCTCTGGGATTGAGATAACTGCTTCCTCGCCCTGATATTTCACATGAATGTGAGGCTGATGATGCTTCTTGTTATCAAAGAAGTACATCAGGACAATCACTCCATAAAACATCGAGACAACGGGCATAGATTGAGCCTGGGTTTCAACTTCTCAATCATATCCCTTGGTGAGGTAATGCTGTTTTACCACGGGACTAGTAGCCCGTCACATGCACCACCACCTCACGGGCCGAACCCCGCGTCCGATGCTCCCACAGGTAGAGCCTCTGCCAGGTGCCCAGGGCCAGCCGCCCCTGCACGATGGGGATAGTCTCCGAGGTATGGGTGAGCACCGTGCGAATGTGGGCGGGCATGTCGTCCGGGCCTTCGGTGCTGTGGCGATAGAGGTTGCCCTCCGGCACCAGCCGTGAGAGGAAGGTTTCCAAATCCGCCAGTACATCCGGGTCAGCGTTTTCTTGAATGATCAAGCTGGCCGAGGTGTGGCGCAAAAACACCGTACACAGCCCCGTCGTCACCCCTGAGGCCCGCACCACCTCCTGCACTTGGGAGGTAAACCGCAGGAGCGCTTTACCCTGGCTGCGAAGGGTGAGGATCTGTTGGTGGTGCCGAGTAACGGCAGCATCAGCGGTCATGGGTGGCTCTCCTGGGTGGGGCGGTGGCGTCGCTCCCTATTGTTGCAGATTGCCAAACTTCAGTAGATCACGAAAAAATCGAGACATGGGCTAAATCTGTCTGATATTCCATCAAGTGTGGATCCTCAAACCTAGACCGACCCAACGCCTACCGGTTGGCGTCCGTATAGCCATCATGCCCGCATCTGGTTCTCCAGGATCCAGTCCATACCCTGTCAGTTGTCCTCCGGGAGGTCGATTAAGGATGCGTCAGGCCGTCAGGGCAGCAGAGAGATTCCTGCCCTGACATTCTTAAGAAAATCTATTTTTTTGAGATGCTCACTTATCGCCATCCCAGCATTGATTGTGATAAAGCAAGGCATTTTCTCTTGCTCAATGGTGTAGTTCTGTGAATGAGCCCCTGTTTTTTCTGTGGGGATCAGATAATGTGAAGCTATGGCTGAAATGACGGCCTAGCAGGCTTTAGAAAGCTTGTTGTTGTTAAATTAGTAGGGCTGAATTGATCGTCTAAGTCATTCACAGATCATCGTTGTTCTTCAGGGCCACCAGAGATAGGTCTGAGTAGCATAGCACAGGCTGATCATTCCAGTTGCTATGGGGCAATTTCGATAAATCATAAGCTTCTCTTAAATTATTTTCTAGTAAACAGCGATTATTTTGGATGTGAGGTCGTATTACCTTAGCGATCTCTATTGCTGAGGTCATCGCACGTTTTGGCGCTCTGACCAATTCCTACCAGGGGTTATGCCATGTCACCCACCGCTACGACGACCACCGTTGAACCCGCCGCCAAGGAAAAGGCCGCCAAGCCCGACCTGCGCTTCAAACGCCTCGATATCACCATGAAGCGAAATCAGTACGCCCCCGATGCGCTGATTGAGGTGCTCCACGTCGCCCAGGAGGCGTTCGGGTTCCTCGAAGAAGACGTGCTGCAATACGTGGCCCACGGCCTGAAATTGCCCCTCAGCAAGGTCTATGGGGTGGCCACGTTCTACCACCTGTTTTCCCTCAAGCCCAGCGGGGCGCATAGCTGCGTGGTTTGTATGGGCACCGCCTGCTACGTCAAGGGCGGCGACAAGGTGATGGCCAAGCTCCAAGAAGAACTGGGTATTGAAGTCGGCGAAACCACCCCCGATGGCAAGGTTTCGCTGATGTCGGCCCGCTGCATTGGGGCCTGCGGCATTGCCCCCGCCGTGGTGTTTGACGGCACCGTGAGCGGCAAGCTCTCGCCCGAAGAAGCCGTGGCCAAGGTGAAGGTTTGGGAAGGGGAGTAGGGAGTGGAGAGTGGGGAGTCGGCCCTTCCGAATCCCTTATTTTCAGGCTCCTAATCCCTACCTTCCAACCTCCTAGTCGCTAATGCCCAAGCCCGAACCCCCTCCTACAGGAGACACATAATGGATTTACAAGAACTCAAGGCCGTTGCCAAGGCGGAACAGGAACGCCAGAAGCCTGTGCGGGTGCATTGCTGTACCTCGACGGGATGTCGGGCGGCGGATGCCGTGGGCATCTACGGCAACTTGAAGCAGGCGGTGACGGATCATCACCTGGAGGATCGGGTGGAGGTGGTGGGAGTGGGCTGCATGGGCTTTTGTGGCCGTGGCCCGCTGGTGCAGGTGGATCCCGATGAACTGCTCTACGAAGAAGTGACCCCTGACCAAGCGGCCAGCATCATCGAAGCGATGGATGGCGGCACGGCGCAGCCGATTCAGGGGGATGTGAACCATCCCTTCTTTGCGCGGCAAATGCGGGTGGTACGGGAATATAGCGGCAAAATCGATCCGGAACGCATCGAGGAATACATTGCGGTGGGCGGCTACGAATCGCTGCACAAGGCGATTTATGAGATGACCCCCGCCGAGGTGGTGGATCAAATTTCCAAGAGCGGCCTGCGGGGGCGGGGTGGCGGCGGCTATCCCACCGGGCTGAAGTGGGCCACGGTGGCGAAAATGCCGGAAGGCCAGAAGTACATCATCTGCAACGGCGACGAGGGCGATCCGGGCGCGTTTATGGATCGCAGCATCCTAGAAAGCGATCCCCACCTGGTGCTAGAGGGCATGGCGATTGCGGGCTATGCCGTCGGTGCCAACCACGGCTACATCTACGTGCGGGCGGAATATCCCCTGGCCATCGAGCGGTTGCAGAAGGGCATTCAGCAAGCCAAAAAGTACGGCCTGCTGGGCAGCCAGATTTTTGATTCGGCCTTCGATTTCAAAATCGACATCCGCATTGGGGCTGGGGCCTTTGTGTGCGGCGAAGAAACGGCGCTGATCCAGTCCATCGAAGGCGGACGCGGCAACCCCGTTCCTCGGCCCCCCTATCCGGCCCAGAAGGGGCTGTACGACTGCCCAACCCTGATCAACAACGTGGAAACCCTGGCCACCATCACCGCCATTATCCGCAACGGGGCGGACTGGTACTCTTCCATCGGCACCGAAAACAGCAAGGGCACCAAAATCTTTGCGCTGACGGGCAAAATCCGCAACAACGGCCTAGTGGAAGTGCCCATGGGCATTACCCTGCGGGAAATTGTGGAGGAAATGGGCGGCGGCGTCCCCGATGGCGAGGTGAAGGCCGTGCAAACCGGAGGCCCCTCCGGCGGCTGCATCCCCAAATCGATGCTGGATACCCCAGTGGACTACGACTCCCTACGGGCGGCGGGGTCGATGATGGGATCGGGCGGCATGGTGGTGATGGACGACACCACCAGCATGGTCGGCATCGCCCAGTTTTACATGGAGTTCTGCCGCGAGGAAACCTGCGGTAAATGTGTGCCCTGCCGCACCGGAACCGTGCAGCTTTACACCATGCTGACCAAAATCCTCAAGCGCCAAGCCACCAAGGACGACCTAGCCAAAATGGAAGCCCTCTGCGAAATGGTGCGCGACACCAGCCTCTGCGGCCTGGGCCAAACCGCACCCAACCCCGTCCTCAGCACCCTGAAATATTTTCGGGAAGAGTACGAAGAACTCCTCATCGAACCGGAATATCTCAGCGACCTCAACGGCAAAGAGGCTCCCCAAGAGGTGACGGTATGATGGCCGTGATCCTTGGCTTGGCCCTCACCCCCAGCCCCTCTCCCGGTCAGGAGCGGGGGGCTGGAAGCTGCCTTCAAAGTCCCTCTCCCATCTTGGGAGAGGGATTTAGGGAGAGGGCCACCGCAGGAGGCCACCCCCGCGCAACCCATCCAACGATGACTGGCGACGATATGACTGGCGAAGGAGAATCACCATGGCCGTAAACACCCTAACCATTGATGGCAAAGACATTGCCGTAGAGGCAGGCACCAGCATTCTGGATGCGGCCACCGAAGCGGGGGTGCCCATCCCCAAACTCTGCCACCTGGAGGGCGTCACCCCGGTGGGGGCCTGTCGCCTCTGCCTGGTGGACATTGAGGGCACGAACAAGATGCTGCCCGCCTGCGTTACCGAAGTGTGGGAGGGCATGGTGATCCACACCCAAACCCCCAAGCTGCAAGAGTATCGCCGCATGACGGTGGAGCTCATTTTTGCCGAGGGCAACCATGTGTGCTCGATCTGTGTGGCCAATGGCAACTGCGAATTGCAGGATGTGGCCATCGAAGTGGGTATGGATCATAGCCGTTTCCCCTACCGCTTCCCGGATCGCGGCGTGGATCTCTCCCACCCGATGTTTGGCATTGACCACAACCGCTGCATCCTCTGCACCCGCTGCGTTCGGGTCTGCGACGAGGTTGAAGGAGCCCACGTTTGGGATGTGGGCAATCGCGGCGAGGCTTGTTACATTGTCTCCGGGTTAGATCAACCCTGGGGCGAGGTAGACGCCTGTACCTCCTGTGGCAAATGCGTGGATGCCTGTCCCACCGGGGCCATCTTTAAGCAGGGCAGCACCACGGGCGAAAAACAGGCCGATACCGAGAAGCTCGAATTTCTATCCACCGCACGGGAGAAGCATCAATGGACAAGATAAGGTTTGCCACAGTCTGGCTGGCGGGTTGTTCGGGTTGCCACATGTCGTTTTTAGATTTGGATGAGTTTTTAA
>JALQST010000186.1 GCA_023264315.1 Nodosilinea sp. BSH.14 | reverse complement strand
CATTGTAGGTGGGGATGATCAGGGACAGGGTCGGGGAAGATTCCTCCCCGGAAGGCCGATCCATCACCTGAAGCGGCCCTGTGGGGCAAGGCACCAGCCGTTGAAATTGCGAAACCATAGGGCACCGACGCAAAGAAACCATATCCGCCCTAGGGCTAGTCTGGGCCGACCCGTGGCCCTAAGATTCGACAACGCCGCCTGTTGGACAGGCCATCATCCTACCGCAGCCCCTCAGGGGTTCAAAACCCGCCCTGGAGGATAAGGTCGAGGAGGTTGCCGTTGAGGATGCTGGAAACCGGCTGCAAAAAGGTGTTGATGCGCTCGTAGGTGGCCTGAAGCTGATCCACCTCCAGCACCACGGTTTCGGTGGGGTAGGCTTGTAGCACTTCCAGCAGCGTCACTTCACCATTGTCGCTGGCGGATAGCACCAAGGCGGCCCGCAGCGCCTGCCGACTGGCCTCTCCACTAACGGGGCGAATGGCTTGGCCCACCTGATCCAGCATCCATTCTCCAGGCAAGCTATTCAGGGCCTTATCCAGCATCACCACATCGGCGGTGAGGGCATGGTTGAGCACGGCTTTCAGATTTTCCGGCGGCTGACCCACCTGGCGCAACAGGCCCGCCAAGCTAGCGGGCACCTCTCCGGTTTCGGCGAGGGTGGCAAGGTCGGCGACAGCCACGGTGCGACTGAATCCTCGATAGCGCAACATCACGTTTTCCGCTGCCGCCGCCGAGGGGGCCAAACTCAGAAACCCTAAGCTGGCTAAGGTCATGGACAATAGAAAGCGCTGCTTCATGGTGGCGTCCTCAAATTCGTGGGTGAAGACTCGTGGGTCATCGCGTCATCCTAAACGGAAGCATCCGCCAAAGGATGCTCCAATGATGCCCCAAATAATCACCTAAAACGGACGCTTTGGGAGCGAGAAAGTTGCCGCTGTGCCCCAAGGCGTCCGTTTTGAATGGGGCAAGGATAGGCCCAGTTGGGAGGGGAATCGCCGTCCAATCTGGGTTGGAACGCCCCCAAACCCGCTGAGCAGGAACTGTCCCTAGGGTAGTTCGGTGCGCCCCATCAAGTAGCGGTCGCATTCCCGTGCGGCACCGCGCCCTTCGTTGATGGCCCACACCACCAGGCTTTGGCCTCGGCGGCAATCCCCCGCCGCAAACACCCCAGGAATCGAGGTGGTGTATTGCTCATGCTGGGCTTTGACGTTGCTGCGGGCGTCTTTTTCGAGACCCAGGGCATCAATCAGGGGCTGTTCTGGCCCTAGGAATCCCATCGCCAGCAGCACCAACTGGGCGGGTACTACCTTCTCGGTGCCGGGGATGGGCTGGGGCACAAAGCGCCTGTTTTCGTCCTTGCCCCACTGAATTTGGACGGTGTGGACGGCTTTTACCTGGCCATTCTCGTCGCCCTCGAACTTCGTCGCTGTGGTCAGGTAGGTGCGAGGATCGGCCCCAAATTGGGCGGCGGCTTCTTCCTGGCCATAGTCCATTTTGTAGACCTTGGGCCATTCGGGCCAGGGGTTGTTGGCGGCACGAGTTTCGGGCGGCTGGGGCATAATTTCCACCTGGGTAACGCCGTTGCAGCCGTGGCGGATGGAGGTGCCCACGCAGTCGGTCCCGGTGTCGCCGCCGCCGATGATCACCACATCCTTACCCGCCGCCGAGATAAAGCCCGGTGTAGGCTGACCATCCAGGACGGTACGGGTGTTTTCCGTCAAAAATTCCATGGCAAAGTGGACGCCTTGGAGGTCGCGGCCCTCAATGGGCAGGTCTCGCGGCTGGGTGGAACCCGTGCAGAGCAGCACCGCGTCAAAGTCCTGCATCAGGGTTTCGGCGGCGATGTCCTTGCCCACTTCGGTATTGCACACAAAGGTGACGCCCTCGGCTTCGAGCACATCCAGCCGCCGCTGCACCACTTCTTTCTTGTCCAGCTTCATGTTGGGGATGCCGTACATCAGCAGCCCACCGGGACGGTCGGCCCGCTCATACACCGTCACCCAATGCCCCGCCGAATTAAGCTGCGCCGCCGCCGCCAACCCCGCAGGCCCAGAGCCAATCACCGCTACCTTTTTGCCCGTGCGCTGCTTCGGTGGGGTGGGGGTAATCCAGCCCGATTCCCAGCCCTTTTCGGCGATGGAATACTCAATGTTCTTAATCGTCACCGGGGGGCTGGTGATGCCCAACACGCAGGAACCCTCGCAAGGGGCCGGACAAACCCGCCCGGTAAATTCCGGGAAATTGTTGGTTTTGTGCAGCCGCTCTAGGGCTTCTTCCCACAGGCCGCGATAGACCAAATCGTTCCATTCCGGGATCAAATTGTTAATCGGGCAACCGCTGGCCATGCCGCTGATGGTCATGCCCGTATGGCAAAAGGGCGTACCGCAATCCATACACCGCGCCCCCTGGGTACGCAAATTCTCCTCTGGCATGGCCAGGTGAAATTCGTCCCAATTCCGAATCCGATCAGCGGGGGCCACCTCTTGCGCCACTTCCCGCAGATATTCCATAAATCCCGTCGGTTTTCCCATGATGTTTGTCCTGAAGTTGCTAGTTAGAGGTCATTCGGTTGACTTGTAGGATGCATTCGCGAAGCAATGCACCAAGGTGAGACTTCTGGCGTGGTGCATTGCGACCCCAAAGTGTAATCTGATCCAATTTAGCCAGGGGTGGTAAGCCGCGAATGCACCCTACGGACTGGTAAAACTCATGTTATTTCATGAAAGCTCTCTAAATTTTTTCAAAGCCTCTGTAGGCTCTAAATTTTCATATTCAAGTCCTAATGCTAGCTGTGCTGCCTTTTCAGCAATTTTTTCAGAAATGAATTTCTCACTCAAGAAAGTAAGCATTGAATATCCAGAGGCGTTAAACAGGATTTTTGAAATTCCTTTAATTAAGAACTTACTACATTCTTTCTCGATAAATCCCTTTACAGAAAGATCTCCATCGTCATCTACATACAAAACCATGGCATCATCTTGTGAAAAAATCAGGTCATTATCCTTACGGGTATCTCGATTTGTTAGCTTATTACTAAGCTGATGTGCATCTAAATTGCATGGTGGCTTTCTCCAGAGCCCCTGTCAAAAGGCTTTGACAGAGATCTAGCTAGTGTATTTTAGATGACTAACAGCTTAATCCAACGATTATGAACCATTAGAATCTCCTGGTCATTCTTAATAGGATTTGTATTTTTTGAGATATCTTTGTCTTCATTCGTTAAGCATCTCCTGTAGCAGAAATAATTGGGATATCGCCTATCAAAAATAATCTGGTCATGAAAGCCTTTACCTTTCCTGGCCGTAACAGGGAAAGCATACTTTAATAAGGCATGATGTATCTTTCTTCTAAATTCAGTCTTTCTATCGTTTGGTGGAATCTTTTGATCGATGAATATCTTTTCAGATAAAAATCTAAATTTAGACGATAAAGAGAATCCGTCTTTAGTCAGACTTATGACTCTCTCCAAAATCTCATTTATGGCAGCAATCCATGTTAAGGACAAGTCATCCATTCTCTGACTGGTAATGCCGAATTTCTCCTGTGCAAGATTTACTTTTTTCTTGGCAGCAAATTTTTCAGACGAAAAATAATGGCTCATCTTATGAAGAAGGTCTTCTTTTCTTGCTAAAACGTGAAGCCAGTCCATCAAATAAGAAGCTTCTTTTTCTGGATTGCTCCAGTCAAGAAAGCCAGTTGTTTTGCAATAGTACCTGATCCAATTCCTGCAATCGTGTAAGAGAGAAGTCTTAAACCAATGAATTAAATCTGTTATTTGCTGGCTCTCCTTGTCATTATTTTGCTGTTTAAGACCTTGAAAATATTCTGGATTAATCCCGTAAAATACTTGCTCAATGAAAGACTCTGCTGTTTCTAAGTCTTGCTCGTGAGACTCTGCTAAAGATTTTGACTGACTGCCCTGGTTAACAGCAAAGCTTCGCTCAGGACAACGCTTGTCTTCGTAATCATAGTGCCCAAAATAACTCCTGCGCTTGTCAGGATTTTTGGATTTACTAAAATATAAAAACTGTGTGCATTCAGGGCAATATATTTTCCAAATCTTGCATAGGTCATGGGTCAAACTGGGATCTTTGGCGTAGATGATCTCGCCAGCTTTTTTTCCTACAAGTGTCTTTGCTTCAAACATCTCTTAAAATTTAATTCAAAATAGATTCTAAGATTTCTGGAGTTAGCCCTTTTGTCTGAGCATAATCACTCATAGACTTCATGATTTCTTTCAGCGAACGGGTAGGCCGAGCAAAGCTTTTAAGTTGTAGACTAATCAGCGCTTCCATTTTTGCGCGTTCCTCCTCAGAAGCCGCCTCAAACTGCTCGGCAACCTCTGCACTCACTCGAACTTGAATCGTTTTAGTTTCCATCGGGCTAATGGAGCTAGATAAACGCTATAGAGTAAATAACAGTAACCTACTATAAGTCCCAGATTCTAGAGCTTCCCCAAAATCCTAGAATCTCTTTAGGTCACGTTAACGAGTTGTTACCTTTTGTCGCCTGACCGTGGCAGCAATGTATCCGCCGTTACCGTTTGCGGCCATGCCCCTGGCTGGGTGATTCTGGCAAAGTATCCTAGAGAAGGCGCTACAATAGCGACTATGTGGCAAGAAACCTTAGTCGAAAAGCAAGTGACCTATACCCTAAATTTGAACGGTCAAGTGATTTTGATCGAAAATGTACCTGCCCGTGTCAATGAAGAAACGGGTGAGCAGTTTTTCTCTCCATCTACAGTAAAACGCTTGCAGAAAACGATTTTAGAACAAGCAGAGCCCGATTACTTTATTCAAGTTCCTGTTTATAACTACTCAAGCAGCGCAGCATAACACCTATAGCTGCTTTGCCCACGAAGAAAGATTTAGCCTAGAATCAAGTTACATCCAGGTTGAGGGCAGGCTGTGCAGGTACCAGAAAACCCTAGTAACAACGACATTCGAGATGCGCTGATCAACCTACAGGACTTGATCGGTGAAGTCCGAAACGAACTGCGGATCGAGCTGCGGAGTGAAATTGAGGATGTCAGAAGTGACATCAGGAGCCTTAGTGACAAGGTGGATAGGCAAGACTATAAGTTCGACGCCTACCAAAAGGGCACGGATGGCATGGTGCGGATGGCCGTTACCATCATTATTGCAACGGCTACCGTCGTTGTTATTCCTAGTTTGAGTCCGGCTATTACGGCATTAGTCAACGCTTTAACGAATACCTCCCTTTAAACGACTAAGGACGACGCTTGCTTCCTCTCAGCCCTGCGGTTATGCCTGCCGTTCTAGCCAGCCGCGCATTTTGCCGGGATTTAGCAAGCCGTAGGGATCGATCTGGGCTTTGAAATTCACCTGGACAGGATCGACCTGCTTCATGCCGCCATCTTCGAGGAGGTAGGTGTGTGGGTTGGCGATGAAGGCTCCATGATCCTCGTGGTAGCGGATGATGTCGTTGAGCCGCTCTTCAGTGGTGTAGCGCACCAGTTGCAGCGCCGCCGGACAGACTCGCCCGCCCACTCGCAGAAATTCCAGATGCATCAGCACTTCATCGCCAAAGTGATGGTAGAAATGTTCGACGGCCTTGAGGTCGGCATCGTAGGGGAACAGGGTTTGGAGATAGGTGAGGCTGGGATCCACACTGCGGGCGTGGAGGGTGGTGTGGTTCCAGGTAAATTCCACCAGTAGGGTGCCCTTACTGGCCTCCTGAGCCGATTTTTGGTACGTCACCACACCGCCAAACGCCTTCACCAGTTCGCCAAACAGTTCTAGGGAGGGTTCGGCAATCATCACAAATGCCGCTGCTTTGCCCTCTGGTAGGTAGGGCTGAAGCGCCCCAAAGTAGCTGGGCACAGGCCATGCGAAGACGGTGATCAGTTTTTTGATCAGCCCGTCGGATTCCCCCAAGACCTGGCCAAACCGAGCCACCGCCATGAAGTCGTCAAATACCACGATGGCTTCGGCCCAGGGGTAGGCTGGCCCCAGGGGAATTTCCAGTTCGGTGATGATGCCGTTGGTGCCGTAGGCGTGGTTCACCTGCTGCACGGCGTCGCCCCGCAGTTCGATGACGCGGGGCTGATCCTCCATCGTCACCACTCGCACGGCGTTCAGGTTGCCCCGATCCCGCAGTTGGCCGTAGGTAATCGACCCCATGCCGCCGCTGCCCCCGGCAATGAAGCCGCCGATGGTGGCTGTCCGGTAGGTGGAGGGGGCCATCCGCAGTTCCCAACCCGTCTCCCGCGCCGCCCGGTCGATGGTGGCCAGTTTGGCCCCCGGCTCCACGCAGGCCACTCCGGGCTGTACCCACTTCACCTGGTTCATGGCGCTGAGATCCAGCACCACTCCCCCCGCCAGGGGGATACATTGGCCGTAGTTGCCCGTACCTGCCCCTCGCACCGTCAGCGGCACCCGTTCCGCCACACAGCGCTGGGCCACTTGCAGCACCTCGGCCTCGGTTTTGGGCCGCACCACCAAATCTGCCCGATAGCCCGCCAAC
>JALQST010000185.1 GCA_023264315.1 Nodosilinea sp. BSH.14 | reverse complement strand
GGTGATTATGGACATCCAAATGCCAAAACTCAACGGCATTGACGCCATTGCCGCCATCCGTGCTAATCCTCAGCTTCAGAACCTTCCCGTGATTGCCTTAACCGCACTGGTGATGGAGGAAGATCGGGAAAAATGTCTGGCGGCTGGGGCCAATGAATATCTCCGTAAACCGGTTCGCCTGAGGACATTATGGGAGACCATTGAGCACCTCTACCAATCAGAAACGCTGTCTCTGGCCGACTCGAATTACTCGAATTAACCGAACCTGAGTAGATCGCAAACGCGCCCTTTTACCACGATCTAACTCCCCGAGAGGGCTCTGAATTAATTCCGGCTCCCCTCTCCCCGTGGGAGAGGGGCTGGGGGTGAGGGCTCCGGTTGTAGCCTAGGCTCAGAACTTGCCGGTGATGCGCTTCATGGCTTCCACGACATTCTCGCGGCTGTTGAAGGCGGAGATGCGGAAGTAGCCTTCCCCAGCGGCCCCAAAGCCTGAACCGGGGGTGCCCACCACGTTGCAGGTGTGCAGCAGCTTATCGAAGAAGTCCCAACTGGAGAGACCATCGGGGGTCTTCACCCAAACGTAGGGGGCATTGATACCGCCATAGACGCTGATCCCCGCTGCCGTGAGTTGTTCCCGGATGATGCGGGCATTTTCCATGTAGAAGGCGACCAGCGCCTTGGTTTGGGCTTGGCCTTCGGCGGAATAGACCGCTTCGGCCCCCCGCTGCACGATATAGGAGACGCCGTTGAACTTGGTGGACTGGCGACGGTTCCACAGGCTATGCAGTTCCACGTCGCTGCCACCGGCGGCCTTGCCCTTGAGGGACTTGGGCACCACGGTGAGGGCGCAGCGAGTGCCGGTGAAGCCTGCATTTTTGGAGAAAGACCGAAACTCGATGGCACATTCCCGCGCTCCCTCAATTTCGTAGATGGAGTGGGGAATGGTGGGGTCGGTGATGAAGGCTTCGTAGGCCGCATCAAACAGAATGATGGAACCGTGGGCGCGGGCGTAGTTCACCCAGGCTTGCAGGTGCTCCTTGGTGGCCACGGCCCCCGTGGGGTTGTTGGGGAAGCAGAGGTAGATCAGGTCTACTTTTTCGTTGGGGATGCGGGCCGTGAAGTTGTTTTCGGCGTTAATGGGCAGATAGACCAGCCCGTCGTATTCGCCATTCTCCTTCACGGTTCCGGTGTGGCCCGCCATCACGTTGGTGTCCACATAGACGGGGTAGACTGGGTCGGTGACGGCGATGGAGTTGTTGTCGCCGAAGATGTCCAAAATGTTGCCGCAGTCGCACTTCGAGCCATCGGAGATGAAGATTTCCGAGGCGTCGATGTCGCACCCGCGAGATTGGAAGTCCTGCTGGGCAATTTTTCCCCGCAGCCAGTCATAGCCCTGTTCGGGGCCATAGCCCTTAAAGGAACCGCGATCCCCCATGTCTTGGACAGCCTGAATCATGGCGTCGCGGCAGGCTTCCGGCAGGGGTTCGGTGACATCGCCAATGCCGAGTTTGATGATCGGCGCATCGGAATTTGCTTCTACAAAGGCGTTCACCCGACGGGCAATTTCTGGGAACAGGTAGCCCGCCTTTAGCTTGAGGTAGTTGTCGTTAATGGTAGCCATGCTGGTTTGTGTCGATTTATTACTTAAACCAGAGTACAGCCATTGCTGAGGTGTTTTGGAGCCCAGGGGCAGGAGTTCAGACCCCAGGCCACCGATCCCATTTCTCTAGAAATGGGATCCAAATGGTGCACGGACGGTTTTCAAAGCTAAAGAAATCATTAAGATAATGACACAGCACCGAAAAGATGAGCGGTATTGTGGCGTCGAGAATAACATCCAAAGGGCCGAGGGTTACGGCAGAAACGGGGAATCTAGCACGAGTCTTTCCCTAGCAAAGTGAAGTTGTCACGACTCCCTAGACAGATAAAGTTTCCCAAAGAAACGTAACGTTCTGTTCTGTATCATTGCAGGGACTTAGAGGTTGGTAGTCGCCTTTACAGCCATTGGGGATCGCCAAGTGCTAGGGTTTCCCTAGTGATTCATGCAGTTATGCCCCCAGCATCAATGGCACAAATTCTTGATCCCATCCCATCCGACAGCTCTCAGCCCGTGCTCTGTTGCTATGTCAACGCCACGAGCAAGATTCAGATTGCGCGCATTACGAATATCTCGGATTGGTATTTTGAACGGGTCGTTTTCCCAGGTCAGCGGCTAATGTTTGAAGCTTTACCCAAAGCCCTGCTTGAGATTCATACGGGCATGATGGCCAGCGCCATTTTATCCGACACCATTCCCTGTAATCGTCTCGCCATTGACCAAGAGGCCACGGAGACGAGTGCGGAGGCCCCCAGTGCCGATCTTCCGGCGGAAACCCCGGCGGCGGTAGCATCCTAGGTATTCGCTGGCGGTAGCCCTGGGCCGTGCGTCGGGCGGCGGCGGCGGCCTGAGGTCTCGCGGTTGTCCAAAGGGCTAGGGCCGCTGTTGGGGAGCATCCCGTGTGTAACATCCCGTGCCATTGATCGCCCCTGGGGGCGAGCTCATGCTATTCAAAAAGGTAAGTCTTCTCGCGGTTGGGTTGAAACTGTGGACTTACCTTCTTTTTTATGGTTATGGCGCATTGCCGCCTGGTCGATGGGGCTCACCCTCACGGGGTACGGCCTCTTGGCAACCACCGGGCTGTATTGGGCCTATCGGCGGCGGCAAACCGATGCGCCCCCGGCGGGGCTACGGCTCCTGCATCTCACCCTGGGGATCGCCTTAGTGCTGCTGGTGCTGCTGCTGCTGGCCATCGGCATTGTGGGCACCCTGGGCGAATACGGTCGTCTGGGGCATTCTGTCCACCTGCCCCTGGGGCTGTCGGTGGTAGGGCTGGTGTTGGCCTCAGCCTGGAGCGCCAGCCGCATTAGTCCCGCACGGCCCTGGGCCAGAACGCTGCACCTGGCCTTGAACGGGGGCTTGGCCCTAACCCTGGCGGGGGTGGGGTTATCGGGTTGGCAGGTGGTGCAAAAGTATTTACCTTAAGGAAAGGTTTTCCACTCATCCCGCCGTCCGCCATGGATTTCAGCCCTACCCCGCCCCTTCAGCCCGTCACCCCAGAGCCCGATCCTCCCCTGGCGACCTCCCCCCAGGATTCCCCTCAGATTTTTCCCATTGCGCCCTTCATTCGCCTGACGCTGCTGCTGCTCTATGTTGCCCTGATGGGGCCGCTTCCCTTCCTGGCCCAGGCCACCCAAGCACCGGTTTCGCCCTCGCTGCTCACGGTGGGCATTGTCCTGGGATGGATGGGGCTCTACGGTGCCCTGGCCCAGCGGGTGGTGGTAGACCACCAAGCCATCGCCGTCACCTATCCGATCTGGGTTCGCGGGCTGTTTCGGGGGGGCTGGCGGTTGCCGTGGGATCAGGTTCAAGCGCTCAAGCCTCGCTCCACCGGGCAGGGGGGAATCGTCTACTACTTCGTGGGGGCCGACCAAAACGCCTACCTCCTACCGATGCGGGTGGCGGGGTTTGGCCGACTGGTGGGCCTTGTGCAGCACTATACCGATCTCGATACCCAGGACGTGAAGCCCCTGGCTCAGCCCTGGATGTACGGCATTTTGCTGGTGTTTACGCTATTTTTACTGCTGATTGACCTCTGGACGATTTCCACCGCGCTTACCCTCTCTGGATCGGCTTAAGCCTCAGTGAGCGTGTCGGGGATTCCCCCTAGCCCCCTGCATCGAAACCTTGAAGGGAAAACTGGATTTGACATCCCCGTTCTGAGAACCCTTTGCCACCATGACCGCCGATTCCTGTGCCCAGATCCAAACCGAATACACCTATGGCCAAGCCGCCTTTGAGCGGGGCCAATATCGACAGGCGGTGGGGCATTTCGAGACAGCGGTGGGCCTCGCCAAGGCCACCACGCCCCTCGGTGGGGAGATTCAAATTTGGCTGGTCAATGCCTACAATGCAGTTGGTCGGGCGCGGGAGGCGGAGGGGCTGTGTGAGACCCTTACCCGCCACCCCGATCTAGAGGTGCGCAAGCAGGCCAAAAATCTGCTGTATATTTTGCAAGCTCCCCAACTGCGCCGCCCCGGCAACTGGATGAGCCAAATTCCAGACTTGGCCACCCTGGAGGACGGGGACAGTTTCAGCGGACGCAGCCGCACCACGGTGGTCCCCCGCGCCCCCAAACGCGCCCCCCAGCCCGAGCCCCCACCCCTCGACCCCAGCCAGATCAACAGCCGCGATAACGGGTTTCTGTGGTTGGCCCTGGGGCTGGTGGGGCTGGTGCTGGGTGGTTTGCTGTGGCTGAGCTAGCTCCCACCATCGGCCAGGACGGGCAAGACCGTAGCTTGGGGGGTGGCTTAGCGATATGCTGAAACTGTAGTGATGGCAAGGCTATGACCACCCGTTCGGCAAAATCTTCTCCCCAATCCACAACTCAACCCGCCACCCGCAAACTCTGGCTGGCGGCAGCCAAGCCCCCCATGTATAGCGTGGCGATGATGCCCATTTTGGTGGGTAGTCTGGTGGCCTATGCCGAAACCGGGCAGTTCATGGCGTCGGTTTTTGGACTATTTTTCCTATCGGCCATTTTCATTCTGGCCTGGGAAAACCTCAGTAACGATGTCTTCGACTCGGAAACGGGTATTGATATCAACAAGGCCCATTCCGTCGTCAACCTGACGCGCAATAAGGGACTGGTCTTTGCCTTGGCCAACGGCTGCTTGGCCCTGGGGATTCTGGGCATCCTCGCCATCGCCCTCTACCAGCAAGACCCCACGGTGCTAGTGATCATCGCCCTCTGTTGCTTCCTGGGCTACTGCTACCAGGGGCCACCCTTTCGGCTGGGCTACCAGGGGTTAGGGGAAATTCTCTGCTTTTTGAGCTTTGGCCCCCTCGGTGTGGGTGCCGCCTACTATAGCCAAACCCAAAGCTGGTCTTGGGGGAGCCAAATGGCGGGTATTTTTGTGGGCCTCACCACCAGTCTGGTGCTGTTCTGCTCCCACTTTCACCAGGTTGAAGACGACGTCGCCGCCGGGAAACGATCCCCCATCGTGCGCATGGGCACCCACCGAGGGGCGCAGGCAGTTCCCATGCTAGCTGGTGCGGCCTTGGCCACCGTTGCCCTGGCGATTCTGATAGGTTGGTTCCCGGCCTGGACAGCCCTGGCCTTTGCCAGCGCCCTCTCCGCCTGGAAACTCAGCCGCCACGTGCAGCGCCACCACCACCAGCCCCACCAGGTGAGTAATGCCAAGTTCTATGCCATCGGCTTCCACTTTTGGAGCGGCGTTCTGCTTAGCCTTGGGTTTTTACTCAGTACCCGGTTTGTGGCCTAAACCCACCGGTGCCAATCACCATGCACCTCAAGATTCGCCCCTATCGACGCACCTTCCGTCACCCGCTGCGGACAGCCCATGGTCTCTGGGCGGTGCGGGAAGGGCTGATTTTGCGCCTCACCGATGACCAAGGCCACAGCGGCTATGGGGAAATCGCCCCGATTCCCTGGTTCGGCACCGAAACCCCGGCCCAAGCCCTCGCCTTTTGCCAGTCCCTAGAACCGGACTTCTGGCAACACCGCACGACCTTAGCTGAAACCGCCATTCCGCCCCATCTCCCCGCCACCCAATTCGGCCTCGCCTCCGCCTGGGCCGATCTCCAACAGGCCCGCACGGCCTCCCGATTCCCCCCTTCCCCGGCCTCGCCTCTCCCCCTCTGCGCCCTGCTTCCCACCGGAACCGCCGCCCTCACCGCATGGCCTCAGCTTTGGGAACAGGGATTCCGCACATTTAAATGGAAAATTGGCGTCGCAGATATCGCCCAGGAATGCCGCTGGTTAGAAGCACTCATCACCCAACTACCGCCCCAGGCCCGTGTGCGCCTCGATGCCAACGGTGGCCTCACCTTGGACAGCGCAACGCAGCTTTTGGAGTGGTGTGATCAACTCAATCGGACTGCCTCCCTCCAGCCCCTCTCTCTGAGGGAGAGGGGGGCTGGGGGTGAGGGCCAGTCTGCGGATGGGGGACGAATTGAGTGCCTAGAGCAACCCCTGCCGCTGGAGCAATTCGCCGCTATGCATCACCTCGCCCAGCAATTTCGGACGCCCCTAGCGCTGGATGAATCCGTGGCCACCCTGGCCCACCTGGAGGATCATCACCGGCGGGGCTGGGCGGGGCTGTGGGTGGTGAAGCCCGTCATTGCGGGTTGGCCAGACCGGCTGCGGCGCGTTTGGCGACAGCATTCTCCACCGATGATCTTCTCGTCGGTGTTTGAAACCCCGATTGGGCGGCAGGCGGCCCTAACCCTGGCCCAGGACTACGCCCAAGACGTACCCGGTGATCGCGCCCTTGGCTTTGGTACCCTCGGCTGGTTTGCCGACGAATGGGACACCCTCAGCCCCGCCCAGATCTGGGATCGAGCGGAAGATTCCGGGTGAGGGAAGCGCCCTCACCGCAGCTTGGCCGGTCGGCACTCGCGAGGCGACAACAGATCAGTTTGACACTC
>JALQST010000184.1 GCA_023264315.1 Nodosilinea sp. BSH.14 | reverse complement strand
CAATCCGTTGCCTGCATCGATGGTGAGGGTTGCGCCACACAGGGACAAATCAGGCCAGTTGAGGGACTGATAGCCCTGGAGTTGGAGGGTGAGGGTCGCGGTGCACTGGCGCTCGGTGAGGGTGAGGGTGCGCGTTTGCCCTGGGGAAAGGGGGCCAGCCAACAGGGATTGTCCGCCTAGGGCCAGCGCCGTCAGGGGGGCCGTACCCCGATGGACAACCGTGAACTGGGGCGAAAAGGTGATGTAGTTAATGACGCAAACGAGGCCATAGCCCTCGTGGGGGCCACAACTTGCCCCGGTGTGCGTCCAACCGGGGGCAAAGATATTGACCCGATGGCCTCGATCCGGCACACCATCATCCACAATCAGGTCGAGGATCACCTCCTGTCCCGTGGTTGAACCATAGGCAATGTTTTCACCGCTGGCCGTGTGGAGAACGCCCGTGCGAGCGATGCGATCCCCGGGGGTACTGCCGTCAGAACCCGTGTGCCCCAGGGCTCCATTCGCCTGATCCTGGCTGTGGGAATGGGCCGCCTGGGCCACCAAAGTTGAGGCTTCTAAGGAACGGATCGCCCCCTGCTGGCGCAGAAAATCAATCGCCTCCTGCACCGCCGCCCTACCCTCTCGGGTCACAATATTGCAGTGGCGTCCGCAACCGTTAACGATCTCACCCTCGTCATTCATAGCCGCTAGTCGAGCCTCTAGCAGGGGAATGAGGCTGGCTGGGTTCTGACGGGCCTGGTTTTGAAACGCTACAATCTCTTGCTCGATCTGAGCCCAATCATAGGTGGCTTGGGCCGAATGGCCTACCCCCAGCGGCGGCGAGGGTTCCGCCCCTGGGGCCAAGGCCGTCAAGGAACAGGCACCTAGTAGCACGGTGGCCAAACTGGCGCACAGGGCAGAGATCGGGCGCAACGGTGGACGCTTTGAAGTCATGGGTCAACGGGTGGGCGATACGCTCCTAGGGTTCCCACTCTGGCCCCTCGGGCCACATCAGACCCGTGGGCCGCTGTGGCCATGGGCCGGGGCCACACCATGCGGTAGACCAGGGCGTAGCCTACTCCGAGACCTCCGAGGTGGGGTCGTCTCGATCTGGGCCAGCTTTTTTGGGCCGTGGATTGCCCATCGCCTTGCGGGGAGCGGCAGCACCAGCCCGAGGCCCCCCAGGCCGCCGTCCCCCGGGTCGTTTTCCGCCGCCGCTGCCCTTAGCGCGTTTCTTAGGTGGCACAATGCCCACCACCGAGGCCGTCTCCACCACCAAAACCCGAGCGTCGCGCTTCACCTGAAAATCCCAGAAATAGCCCACCGTGCGGCCTTCAATCTGCCCTTTGAGGGTGAGTTTGAAGGACTTGGCTCCCCCCGGCGTGCGTTTTAGACCCTGGACAATTTTGACGGTGATGAGGGCCTGATCCGGGTCGCACTTCACCACCTCGCCGCGAATGGAGAACACGTTATCCTCCACGGTGGGCCAGGATGGCACAGGTGCAGGGGGGGCCTCGGAGGGGGCCTCAGCCTCCGGTGTGCGGGGCGATTCTCCGGGCAAACCGAGGGTTTCGGGTTCCCAAACGCCAACGATTTGAAAATGCAGATCTTGCTCGTCCTCGGGTTCGACCTCCCGGCGGGTGCGGGGATACACCACCCACAGGTGGGGAACCGCTAAATCGAGGTGTTTTTTGACGAGGCTGGTGACTCGGCCTAGGAGGACGGCATCCACCATCAGCCCATCTTCCGTGATCAGGTTGCCCCGATTGATTTGATCGGCCTCTGTGGGGGCGTAGGTGCCCCGCACTAGGCCAATGGCCCGATATTGCATGGGCTCACTGGGAGGGGCAATGGGTTGATTTCGGTAGGCATCGGGATCCACGGCAGCGGGAGCAACGGGGGCGACCTCAGCAGCGGGCTTGGTGGGGGGTGTCACCGCTGAGGGCTTAGCCACCGCAGGTTTGGCCGAAGGCTTGGGGGGAGTAGACAGCATAGGCCGAGGCGGTGGGGCAATGAGGGTGGGGCGTTCTGCCTTCGCTGGCGTTGCCTCAGTTCCCGGACTTGTTGCTTCGTCGCCCTGGGATTCGGGCCAAGGATTTTTTTCTGCCGCACTCATCACGCCATCGACCTCCTCTCAACGTCAACCAGCCACTATCCGTTTATATACGGGGCTAGTCTTGTAAGCCTAGCGTACCATTCACCCTGTGGCCTAGGATGCTTTTATGTTTTCACGTAGTGCGGGCCAAAATCCGTAATGTCTTCGAGCTACAGTGTCTTAGATCTGATCGATTCGTGGCCTCAAATCTCGGAGATCGATGCCCCGAGCGGATCCGTATCAATGTCTTGGATTGTTCACGACGTTCCACGGATCGATGCCCTAGAGCATCAACGTTGGAATGCCAATGTTAGACCGCCAACAATTTTTTAGACCCGAGAGTGGGGGGAAACCTGTGACGAGCAAACGCAATCGATGGTTAGTGGGAACGGTGCTAACCTTGGCCCTAGCGGCTTTTCTGTCCCTGTCCTTTTTGCCGTTCCTCAGCGGCACCATCAATCGTCGGGCCACGGGAAATAACGATCTTCCCGCCGCTGATCCGGCGGCGGCCCAGGCGGAGTTGGAATCCCAGGCCCGGGGCTATGAACTGGTGCTAGAGCGAGAGCCCGACAACCAAACCGCTCTGCGCGGCTTGATAGACACGCAAATTCAGTTGGGCAATGTGGAAGCCGTGGTGGCCCCTCTGGAAAAGCTGGTGGAGCTCAATCCCACGGTGACGGAATACCAAGTGTTGCTAGCCCAAACGAAGCAGCAACTCGGTGACCTAGATGGAGCCGCCCAACGCTATCGAGCGGTGTTGGATCAACAACCCACCGATATGAATGCCCTGCAAGGACTCACGGCCCTGCTGGTACAGCAAGGCCTTCCCCAGGCGGCCATTGGCCTCTTGCAAGATGCGGTCAAAACCGCTGAGCAGCTTCAGAGTGAAGGCTCGGTGCCGGGGTTAGATACCACCTCCATCAACCTGTTGCTGGCCCAGGTGTATGTCGAAGACAACCGGACGGATCAGGCCATCACCCTCTACGACGAGGTGATCGCCGCCACCCCCGAGGATTTCCGTCCCGTGTTGGCCAAGGCCCTCGTGCTGCAAGAACAGGGGGACAATACCGCCGCCAAGGCCCTGTTTGACCAAGCCGCTGCGATGGCCCCCGATCAGTTTAAGGATCAGATTCAGCAAATGGCTGCCCAAAGCGAGCCCTCTCAGCCCCTGACCTCTGACCCTAGCGATTCTGAGGCTCCTACACCTGATGGTGATACGCCCTAGGCCACCCCTCCCGCCATCCTGGGCCAGTCTTGCTTGAACGCCGTTTTGAGCGCTATGAAAAACTCCCCTGATCCTAACCTTGGGATCAGGGGAGAATGGGTTAGGGTTTCAGGCCGGTGAAACCTAGCTCAGCGCCTGGGCTGGGGTTTGGGCTCGGCCCGAGAGGGGGGTGTTTGGGGCCGATTGGGTTGCCGCCACCGGCTCAAATTCGATGTGGTTGAGCAGTGTGGTGACAAAGGCAAAGAGCAGGAACGGCAGAGATAGCACCAAAATGAGCCCCACAGCAGCGAGGGCAACCACGGGCTGTCTGGCCCCCATTAAAGCGAGGGACGACGCCAAACTAACGAGCAAAATCACCAACCAGGCAATCACCTGACCATAGATGTCGCCAAAGGTGAGGGTGCAAGAAAAGCGGTATCGGGTTCCGGTGTCCATAGGGAAATCCTGCGTTGATACGATAGATTTCAGCATATCGGGACAGTTTGGAAGCCTGGGGATTCTCAATATTTCCAAAAGACTTGCAATAAAACGTTGCAATCCATTGCCCCCAGAAATTGCCCCAGCCATTGCCCTCAGAAACTATCCCCAGAAATGGCCAAAATACCGTAACCCGACCCTGCCCTAAGGCAAGCCCCAACCTCCACCTCATCCCCGGCACTGATGGCCCATCAATACCTGCTGTTCTACAAGCCCTACAACGTTCTCAGCCAGTTTAGTCCCGCCTCAGATACGCCCACGGCCCTCACCCTCAAGGACTTTATCCCCGTGGCTGAGGTGTATCCCGTGGGGCGACTAGACCGCGACAGCGAAGGGCTGATGTTGCTCACCGATGATGGTCGGCTTCAGCACCGTCTCAGCGACCCCCGCTACGGCCATCCCCGCACCTACTGGGTGCAGGTGGAGGGCGACCCCACCCCCGCAGCCCTCACCCAACTCCAGCGCGGGGTGGTGATTCGGGACTATCGCACTCACCCCTGCAAGGCCGTACGACTACCGGAGGAACCGCCGCTGCCCCCCCGGAATCCACCCATTCGCTATCGACAAGCGATTCCCACCACCTGGCTTGCCCTCACCTTGCGGGAGGGCAAAAATCGCCAGGTGCGCCGCATGACCGCCGCCGTGGGCTATCCCACCCTGCGCCTTGTGCGTTGGGCCATCGGTAGCCTCACCCTCGACGCCTTGGCACCAGGACAATGGCGATCTCTCACCGCCGCCGAGTGCCAACGGCTCCGGGCGATGGTCTAACCGTGGCCGCCGTTGTCCTCGCGGCGGGATCCACCTACGGCCAGCCTGATTTTCGGTATGGTATGGACAATAGCCACCCCGGCCCCTCGGGGTCGTTTGGTTTCACCTTCCTCGTTGTCGCCATGCCCACCCCCTTTCCCCAGGACGAACCTCTCCGTGGGCTGATGGCCCAGGCCCAAATTCCCAGCTATCGCGCCTTAGAGCAGCGATCTGGAGTGTCACGTTCCAGCCTCAATCACCTGCGACGGGGCACCCTGGGCACGATGCGGCTGGCCACCCTGCAACGGCTCAGCCAGACCTTGGGGGTCGATCTGGCGGATCTCATCGCCCGGTGTGGCGGGGCCACAGCCCAGCCTACGGAGGCTCAGCCTCCGTGGCTGGGGGATCCCCCTACCACGGAGGATCGCGATCTCGCCACCCTGCGCCGGGAGTATGGGCAGCTTCAGCAGCGGTTGATTGACCAAGAACAGGCCCTTCGTCAACAGATGCAGCGACAGGCGCTGGGGGTGATGGAACCCTGGTTATTGATGTGGCCCAACGCCGCCCAGGCCGCCCAGGACAAGCCCGATCTACCCGCCAGCAAGGTGATCCCCCTCACCCGTCCGCTTCAGGCGTTACTCCAAACCTGGGCGGTGCGGCCCATTGGGGCGGTGGGCGAGGTCGTCCCCTACGATCCCCAACTCCATCAACCCATGGCGGGAACGCTAGCGCCCGGTCAGGCGGTGCAGGTTCGCCATCTGGGCTATTGGCACGGTGAGGATCTCCTGTATCGGGCCAAGGTGATCCCGGTGGAGGAGGGGGTAAGCTAGGCAACGCCTACCGTTCAATGCCCCTCTCCTGTGCACCTCCATGGTTCGTTTTTTGTCCTCCTGCTTTGCCCTGCTGCCCGCTCCCTTTCTGGTCATTGGATCCATGGTGTCGATTCAAATGGGGGCCACCCTGGCCAAAAGCCTCTTCAGTCAGGTAGGGCCGTTGGGCATCGTATCGCTGCGATTGGGGCTAGCGGCCATGGTGCTGATGGTGTGGCAGCGGCCCAAGCTGCGGGGGCACCCTCCGGCAGACTATCGCCTGCTGATGGCCTTTGGTCTCGCCCTCGCCCTGATGAACAGCCTGTTCTACCTCTCCATTGCCCGCATTCCCACGGGGGTGGCGGTGGCCATTGAGTTCTCTGGGCCGTTGCTGGTGGCGCTACTGCATTCCCGTCGCTGGCTCGATGGCCTATGGGTGGCCCTGGCCGCCGTGGGGGTGGTGCTCCTCTCCCCCCTGCGCACCGAAAATCTTGACCCCTGGGGGGTGGCCTTTGCCCTGCTGGCGGGGGTAGCGTGGGGGCTCTATATTGTTCTGTCCGCTCGCATGGGGCGGGTCTTTCGCGGCGGGGAGGGGCTGGCCCTGTCGATGACGGTGGGGGGGCTGGCCCTCCTGCCCCTAGGGCTGGCGGCGGAGGGCTGGGCCATGCTGGCTCCCCCGATTTTGATCCTCGGCCTGGGGGTGGCGGTGCTGGCCTCGGCCCTGCCCTACTCCCTAGAAATGGCCGCCCTGCGACGGTTGCCCGTGCATGTGTTCGGCGTGTTGCTCAGCCTAGAACCGGCCATCGCCTCCGTGATCAGCTTTTGGGGCATCGGCGAAACCCTCACTCCCCAAATGATGGTCGCCATCCTGCTGATTATGGTGGCCGCCGCCGGAGTCTCCTTTTTTCAGCCTAAGCGGCCAGAGGATACCTGATGAACTCAACCACTCAACCATCCACTATCAGTTGACATCCTCCGCGTCCTAAAAGGACGCGGAGGATGTCAATTAGCGACACTTCAGGCCAAGATGCAGGAGTATATGGACAACGGCTGTCGGCTGGGCTGGCTGGTGAATCCCAAAACTTGCACGGTGGCGGTGTATCGCCCCGATGCAGCCCCAGAAACCAGCCATTCTCAGTATGACTAGGCTGGCGAATAAAATA
>JALQST010000183.1 GCA_023264315.1 Nodosilinea sp. BSH.14 | reverse complement strand
CTGAAGGCTCCGTCAAGGGTCAAGTAGGTGGGATCGAGGTAGCCGAGGCTGACGGGGGAGATGACGTGGACGAGGTGGAGGTCGGCTTGGTAGGCGATGGCCAGGGATTGGGCTTCGGCCAACACCGGACTGGCCATGGTGGATTCACAATCAATGGCGACTAAAATGTGTTTAAACATGGCGTTTGCCCCTCTCGTAGCTCGTTCTAGTATGGCAAGGTTGGTAGACCTCGTGGTCATGGCGATACCCGGATGGGAAAAATCGTGGTGGCTGTGAAGGTCAAAATCCGACCGCTCAGGGCTTCCAGGGGCAAACAAGGCCGCTTGCGGTGGCGGATTGGCCTGAATTATGTCTGGAGCATGCGCCGGATGAGGCATTCGATCCTAAGATTCATAGCGAGGGGCGGGGCATCTCACCGCACGGTATTTCACGAGGATTGGCCATGGGTACCTGGGTTAAGGAAACCGATGAAGCGATTTATTTGATGCAGGGCAGTCAATGGCTTGCCCGGATTCAGAAAAAGGCATCCTCCACCAACCCGAAGGAACAGGTTCTGAATGTGGAGGGGATGCGGGAGTGGTTTCTGCGGGCCGATGCGCCGATGGCCATGACGGTTTCCGTGGGGGCCGGGGGCGATGAGCCGGAACGCCTGGGCAGCACTCCATCCCCCACGCCGGAGGCCGATGCCCCCTGGGAGGAGACGACGGGATCGGACGCCGCCGCACCGGGGATCCCGGTGGGGACGTCCGGGGGGGCACTCACCCTGGGGGCAAAACTGCGGGTGAAGAAGGCCACCTACTTCCGGCGTCAACCCTTGCCCCTGGAGCGACTGGCCGACGCCGACAAGGTGCTGCTAAGCCAGGGCAGCGTCCTTGATATTCAATACTACGTAGACTTGGGGAACGACCAGTGGCAGGTGGAACTACGTGAACCGACCCTGGGTAGCCAGCCCCAGAAAACCTGGTGGGTCTATGCCCCGGATGTGGAGATGATTACCGATATCACCCTCACGGTGACGCGTCAGACGGTGTTCAAGCGCGAACCCAAGGACTCCTCCCAACTGCCGGCCAATAGTCTGTTGGCGGTGGCTCCGGGCACCCGCTTTCACCTGATTAACAACAAGCCCGCCGCTGGCGACCACGCCGAAATCGAGTTGGCGGTGGCTCCTTCGGCTCAGGAAACCGGGCGACAGTGGTTTGTCTATAAACCTGATGTGAAGATTGAAGGCCGACGGGAAATCCTACGGGTGAAGGGCGATACGGTCTTCAAAACCCGGCCTGTCCAATCCAGCGAACTATCTACCGAGGATAAGGTGCTGGTGAAAAAGGGGACGGTGTTCCTGCTGAATTCCTACGCCCAGCCAGCCCAAAACCATGTGCGGGTAGCGATCCAGGGGGCATTTCTGGGGCCACGGAACCTGACCACTTGGTTTGCCTACGTCCCCGATATCGAACTCGAAGGCACCAGCGTCGGCAATAACCCCAATGATCGGGGCGTCACGCCCACCACCCCGGCCACGGCCACTCCCCGCCCTGCGGCCCGAACCAGTCCTCCGCCCCCGCCGGTGGATCGCGGCCTTCGGATCACTCTCCCCGGCCTCAGCGGCACCTACTATTCCAATGACCCCATCTACCCCGTGAATCAGTACGGCCAGCGGGGTAATTTCACCTGGGGCGAGGCGCTCCACGTCAACCGGGCCACGGGATACTATCGCAAACCCGCTAACGCCGCCGTGGTGCAGGGCATTCTGCGGGTGGCGAGGGCGATGGAGGAAATTCGGCGGATGTATGGCGATCACCCCATTCGGATCAATTCCTGGTATCGCGACCCGGCCACCAACGCCGCCGTGGGGGGAGCCCGGTTCTCCCGCCACCTGTCTGGGGATGCCGTGGATTTTGTGATTCCCGGTGTGAGTTGCTTTAATGCCTATGCCCGACTCAGCCCGTGGTGGGGAAACCGGGGCGGCTTGGCCAGTTCCTCCGTATTCACCCACATCGATGTGCGGGGCTACCGCGCTCGGTGGGATTACGGGTATTAATGGGGCGTAACCCGCACATTCAATACGAAGACACGATAATTTGTTCGGACAACGTATGTCGGATCCTGATGGAAGAGGTTAAAATCTATTATAGCTTCTCATCTCTAAAACGATTTCTACCATGGCGGATTCCGGCGCTTCCCTTCCTAGCGATCATTCAGAACTCCTACCCCGTCAGGAAAGGGTAGAAACCCTACGTAATGCCCTCGAAACCCTACAAATTGCCGATGAAATCGCTAAGCAAGGCTATCTCATTACCAGTTCTGAGCTGGCCGATTTGATGGACGTTAACGCCAGCGCCGTCACCAGCCGGGGGGAACTTTGGCACTGGCGCAATTGGTCGGTTTCCCGTGTTCGCCGCGAAGGTAATCAAATTCTCTGGCAAATTGAACGCATCGACTAGGGCAGGTCAGAGACCTAGCAATTCTCAGAGACGTAGGGTGCATAACGCCAAGGCGAGGCTAACACCAACGCGAAGCAATGCACCAAAGCCAAGCCATAAAAAACCGCCATGGGTGGGGCGCGGGGTGACCGAGGGGGGCATTGCGGCCAAGGGGGTACCTGCAGGGGCAAGGCATGACGGGGCCGCGAATGCACCCTTGTATGTTGGGGGAGTCGAAAATAGACCCAGGAGTGACTCTGGATGCCCCCTAAAGCGCTCGGAGCTTGCACGGTAGAACAAGAGCCTCCCCCCCTTCCCCATCGATTGTCATCAGCAGACTAGACAGCATACCAGGGGCCTTCGGGGTTCCCAAGCTGGATAACAAGGATACCGGGTCAGTATCGTCAATCCGGTGCGGATTCAGCGGCTAAGCCTGGGCTAAGGCTTGATCCAAAATTTGGGCCGCTGCCCGCCGACAGGCTCCAGGTTCCCCGAGGGTTTGGCGCAGCAGGGCATAGCCCGACAGCATCGCTTGGCGATGGTCGGGATTTTGCAGCAGATCCAGCGCCGCCGTGGCTAGGGCTTCGGGGATGGCTTCCCACTGCAAAAATTCCGGCACGATGGCTTGGTTCACCGCCAGGTTTACAGGCGACACGTAGGGCACCTTGAAGTTGAGCAGGTAGTAGGCGATGCGGGCGCTGAGGGGGTTGAGGCGGTAGGCCACCACCTGAGGTACGTTCATCAGGGCAATTTCTAGGTTGGCGGTGCCGGATTTGGTAATGGCTACATCGGCGGCAGCGATGGCGTCGGTGGGCTGATAGGCGGCGGTGGGCGTCACCAATCGGCCCGGTAGCTGGGCCTGGGCGAGGGCTCGCTCAAAGGCGGGTTGTAGTTCCGCCGAGGAAACGGGCAGCAAAAACAGAACATCGGGGCACTGTTGCTGGATCATTTTCGCCGCCTGGATCAGGGTGGGCAGCAGGTATTTCACCTCCTGGCGACGGGAGGCGGGCAGCAGGGTGACGATGGTTTGATCGGCTCCTAGGCCCAGGCGTTGACGGGCGGATTGGCGATCTGGCGGCACCGGGTAGCGATCCAGCAGGGGATGGCCCACCCAGGACACCTTGGCCCCAAACCGCTGGTAGTAGTCGGCCTCGGCGGGGAAAATGGCCAGCATTTGGTCGCTGTAGCGCACCAGCTTTTGGCTGTCTTTTTCGGAGAAGGCCCACACCCACTGCTGGGGGGCAATGTAGTAGGTAATTGGCACCTGGGGGAGCGACTGCCGCAGAAATTCCCCCATGGCTAGGTTGGGGTTCATGTAGTCAATCAGCACGACGGCATCGGGGGGTTGGGCCAGCAGCACTTGTTTGGCCCGTCGCTGAAGCTGCAGGGTGGGCAGCAGGTAGGGCAGCGCCTCGAAAATACCCACGGAGCCGATGGTGGTGGTGTCACCCACCAGGTCTACCCCGGCCTGGGCCATGCGGGGGCCACCAAGGCCCGTAATCGCAATGTTCATACCTCGTTCAGCGGCCTCTTGGCGCAGGGCCGTGGCCAAGAGCGCCCCCTGGAGGTCGCCGGATACTTCCCCAGTGCTGATAAAGATACGCCGAGGGGGGCCAAATGTCGCCGTTGGTTCCCCCATCCCTAGTCGACCTCGGTGGAACGGCTGGGACGTTTGCGGCTGGGGGTGGCTCCCCGGCGGTCGGGCTGCTCGGAGGAGACCCTGAGAAACTGGCTGAAGTGGCGGACAAGGTCGTTATCCTGCCATTGCTCCAGCTTGTCGAGGGCGCTGGCGAGGGCTTCCCCGGAACGGTAGACCAGACGATAGGCTTGCTTGAGTTGGCGATAGTCTTCACCGTCGTTTTGGTCGGCGAGGCCCGCCCGCTGTAAACCCACTTGGTTGAGCCCACGCACGAGAGCCGGGTTGCCGTTCACCATGGTGAAGGGGGGCACATCGCGGTCAATGCGGCTGAGACCCCCAATGTAGGCATAGCGGCCAATGTGGACAAACTGATGCACCCCCACCAGGCCACTGATCCGCGCCCAGGACTCCACGTGGACATGCCCTGCTAGGGCCACGGAGTTTGCTAGGACAACCTGATCTTCCAGGATGCAGTTGTGGGCCACGTGGGCGTAGGCCATTAACAAATTGTGGCTACCCAGGCGCGTCACCACATCGGGGGTGGTGGGGCGGTTGATGGTGACGTATTCGCGAATCAAATTGTGATCGCCAATCTCCACCTGGGTGGTGGCCCCGTCATACTTGAGGTCTTGGGGTTCTAGGCCAATGGCCGCACCGGGATAAATCCGATTGTTGGCCCCGATGGTGGTGTGGCCATCAATCACCACATGGGCTCCAATCTCCGATCCGGGGCCAATGGTAACGTGTTCGCCAATCACCGCATAGGGGCCAACTTTCACGGTTGGATGGAGACCGGCCCCGCTGTGGATCACGGCGGTGGGGTGAATCAGCGTAGTAGTCAACGACTTGCCTCCAGAAGCCAGCACGGAAATCAACAAACAAACTCGAATGGACAGTGGCACTTGGCCCTACCGTCGTCACCCAGCGAAGACGATCACCGCATCGTGGCGGATTATCGATCCACGACGGAAAACATCAACTCTCCCTCACAGGCGAGCTGGCCGTCTACCTCTGCCCGTCCGACCATTTTGCCAAAGCGCATCCGTTTGATGGCCAGCAGTTCCACGGTCATGATCAACTGGTCGCCAGGAACCACGGGCCGCCGAAACCGCACTTTATCAATGCCGGCAAAAACACACAGCCCCTCAACGCCCTCAATTTGGCTGAGCACCACGCCGCCCACCTGGGCCATGGCCTCCACAATCAACACCCCCGGCATGAGGGGTCGTCCCGGAAAATGTCCCTGAAAATGGGGCTCGTTAAAGGTGACATTTTTCAGCCCCGTGGCCCGCTTCCCCGGCACATAGTCAAGAATCCGATCCACCAGGGCAAAGGGATAGCGGTGGGGCAATAGGGCCTGGATTTCTTCCGTGGTGTAGGTGGTTTTAATCAGGGGCTGAGCCGAATTGGGGGCATCCGCCGCCGGACTGGCGCTACCGCTGGCAACCGCTGTGAGGGGACTGGGGGAAGTGGCTTCAATCACGGTGATGTCGATACGCTCCTAGGTCTGCAAAGGAATGGACAGCGGGCAACCGGCTAAAGGTTATCACCAGATGCCCCGGAGTTTACCCCTGCCCCATGCTGGGGACGTGCCGACTTGGCCCACCGCTTTCCAATTCTGCCACTATACCGCCCCTGGGGGACACTCCCAGGGAGAACTCCGGGAACTCAGGATGGCCCCTAATTTTCCCCCCCTGGGGATCCGCGTCTTTCACCCTCGATCCACCCGTTGTAACCTAAGCCTTTGAGGCGTTTTCGCGGGGGTGATCTTGGCTGAGGGCCACAATGCTGACGACGACCAGCACCATGCCAAAAATTTGTCGTCCCTGGAGGCTTTCCTGTAAGAGCAACCAGGCCAGGATGACGGTTAACACGGGATTGCTGACCGCCACGATGGACATGGAGGCCGCCCGAACGAGGTGAATGCCCACGTTGTAGCAAAGCTGCCCCAGCAACGTGAGCCCTGCGGTGATGACACTGATTCCCCATAGCAGTCCCCACTGCTGCGGCGAGACGTCAATCTGGATCAAGAACAGGCTGAGGGTAGACCAGAAAGCCATGACGGCAAAATTAATCAGGGTGAAGGGTACCGGGTGGAGTTGGCGAAAACAGATCTGGGCCTGTACCCCCTGAAGGGAATAGCCCACACTCGCCCCTAGGGCGGCTCCCACCCCTAGACCCATGGCACCAGCACCCTTTCCGGCCACATGGGGCACCACCAGCAAACTGCCCAGCATCACCCCCGCCGTCACCGCCAGCCGCAACCGACTAGGCCGACTGCCAAACACCACCCAGGCTAGCAATCCGGTAATCACGGGGTGCATAAAGAATAGAACCGTGGCCACCCCGGCGGGAATGCTGGCAATGGCCACAAACAGCAGTGCCATCGCCAGATAGAGGAAACTACTGCTCATCAGGGCTAGCCGCAGAGTAGGCCGCTGATCGGGGCGCAGTAGTTGTTGCAAAGCCTCGGTCGTG
>JALQST010000182.1 GCA_023264315.1 Nodosilinea sp. BSH.14 | reverse complement strand
GATAAAATCACCTTAGCACCCACGCATTAGTTCATGTGAACCACAGGAGATGAGGCCAGCTTAACTTTTTTAATGGTAGGCGTGCTTTTTGGAGATCAGTCGGGAACACTTGAAGGCACTGGTTTGTTCAAGTAGGAGGGCTTCAAAGCCCCTGTAATTGAGCAACTCAGCCATCGAGACGGGGCGGGTCATGAAGCCCATGGCCATCGCTTGGGTCTTTTTGCCGGAGTCATCCGCCTGCTGTTTATCCCGGTCTTTCGCCCGCTGAATCGGGCGTTCAGTCCTGTCGAGAATCACCCGTTTCACGTCGGGAAAGGCGGTGATGAGGTCTTCAAGGCGGGTCACGTTGCGTTTCGGCAGCGCCAGGGTTTCACCCAGGGCTTCCTCCAACCGCAGTTGGAGGCGATGCATCCAACGATTGGCCTGATCGCGATCCAGGTCAAACACGAGACTGGCTAAATCAAAGGTGGGATACACCTTGAAGGAGAACCAGATACGGTCACTCTGCAGGGCACGGTGGAGATTCAGCACGGCACAACTGGATTAACTTGATCTAGGGGCCATTCTCCCCTATCTCACAACAGGTCTGTTGACCAACTAGGGGATTCCTCAGAATCCCCTGTTTTTTAGTTTCCTAACCGCCGGGGTACGCCCTTCGTTATCCAGGGTACCGGGCTGGGATGAGGCAAAATGGGGGCGGAGGGACTCGAACCCTCACGACCGCAATGGTCAACGGATTTTCATCCTCCCGCCGCTTTCGCGACCGCTTGGTGATGGGGTTTCCCTCACCCGCGTTGAGAATTGGACCCTCCCTTTACCCTCGACTGCACGTTAGGGTAGCTCCCGTCGGGCCTCTGCACCTTCCAGCCAAGTTCCTCAAAGCTTGAGGTCTGGGCTGGCTTGGCTCAGGATTGCCGTGTCTAAGGCATCAGCACCATCGCAGACGGGCCATGACCTTAAAGGTAGGTTTCCCTGAGTTTGAGAGCTTTCACTTAGCAAATTTCTTCACTAAGGCTCAGTTTTCTAAGTCCGTAGCGTCTACCATTCCGCCACGCCCCCATGACATCCCCTCGGCCAGACCCGTGGCGATGTCGTGTATTATTCCATCACCAACTGGCCCCAATTGCAACCACCACTCCCCATCATTCCCCGGTCACGTCCCGATCATGGATTCCGGGTTTAGCTCACCGCCGCCTGTCCAAGGGCCGCGTCATACCCTTACAATGGCGGAAGGATCGTCGGCCCTAGGGGGTTTCTAGCGTCGATCTGGCCTCTATCCGCTCATGGTTTGGACGTTATGCTTGCCGATCTCACCCTTTCCACGGATCTTCTGATCACCCTAGCGCTCTACGGTGGGCTGGCCGGGGTGTATTTAGTCGTGCTGCCCCTGGCCATTCTGTTCTACCTGAAGGCCAACTGGCATCGAGCAGGGTCGGTGGAGCGCACCGCACTCTACGGCCTGATGTTTGTCTTTTTCCCAGGGATGCTGCTGTTTAGTCCCTTTTTGAACTTTCGGCCCCAGGCCCGCAAGCTGAGCTAACCCCATGCGACGGATTGACGTATTTGGCATTGGCATCGGCGTCTTCCTAGCCGGAGGTGGTCTTTTTCTGGCCTTTCGGGTGTTGGGCCTAGACGGAATTTCGGCGGGCATTTGGAGTCAAGCCGTGATGGTGGGCGGCATCGTTGGCTGGCTGCTCACCTATCTGTTCCGGGTTGTTACCCACAACATGACCCTCAACCAACAAATGGATGACTACGAAACCGCCGTTCTGCAAAAGTGCCTTGAGGAACTCAGCCCCGAGGAAATTGCGACCCTGCAAGCCCAACTTGAGGAAGATCCGTCCAGCGAAGTCGAACACTGACAGACACCTTGGCCATGATCCAGCCCGAGCCCCGCGTCTCTTCCACAAGGCTCAGAGCGAGGATGATGTTGAATACCCTTTAATATCTTGTACGTTCGCACGCTAAAGGTCGCGATTCGCGCATTGTTTTCGCCAGCATCCAGCATCTTCAAAGCAGTCGTGGCAGGGCTTCTAGCGATTGATCTAGGAAGTAGCGACATTTTCTTGATTCGCAAAAACGATGTCGCAAAGCCTGGAATCGGCGTTGGGTGGGATGCCTCTGTAAGGGCGCGAGGGGCGACCACTAGACGGGTACAATTTTTTCTATCCCGCACCCTAGGTACCCCTATGCTCCTCGGATATGAACCGCCCCAACTGCTCAAACGGCGTTTGTTGTATGAAGGCCGCAAGTTCAATTTTGAGGTTAATCGTCTACGACTGCCCAACCAGGCCGAAGGTGAATGGGAATGTGTGCGCCATCCGGGGGGGGCCTTGGCCGTTCCCCTCACCGATGATGGGCGCTTGGTGTTGCTGCGCCAGTATCGGTTTGCGGTGCTGGGGCGGCTGCTAGAATTTCCGGCGGGCACCATTGAACCCAACGAATCCCCAGCGGAAACCATTCGCCGCGAAATCCAGGAGGAAACCGGCTATGCGGCTACCACCTGGCTCCCCATCGGCACCTTCCCCCTGGCTCCGGGCTATTCCGATGAGCTGATCTACGCCTTCCTGGCCACCGATCTAGAATCGGTGGAGGCCATGGAGGGGGACGACGACGAAGATATGGAAGTGGTGTTGATGACGCCCGACCAGCTTGAAAAGGCCATCATGGCCGGGGAGGCAGTGGACGCCAAAACCATTGCCAGTTTCTTTCTTGCCAAGCCTTTTATTGAAAAGCTCATGGATTTTTAGGGCCGTAGCCCCCCACCTCGGCGGCCTACGGCAATCGGCTGAGGTTCATCCGTCCCCCGTGGCGGAGCATCATCCCTTGGGCAGATTAAGGGGCAAGTCTCGATACTTGGCCGTTACCGTGGGGGTGTTGCCTTGTTTAAATCTGTGGGTCAGCGGGTGTGCGCGTTTGATTTAGAGTGGGTGCCCGATGCCCCGTCGGGGCGGCGGGTCTACCGATTGCCAGCCACCCTACCCGATGGGGACGTCTTTCAGGTGATGTGGGAGCAGGGCGGAGCTACGGAGGACAAGCCCCGGCCCTACCTCAAAACTGCCCTCTGTCGGGTGGTATCGGTGGCGGCGGTGATTCGCGATCAGGCCCGCAACGGCGAGGTGACGCTGCGGCTGACGGCCCTGCCCAAACAGGCCGATCAACCCATGGCCGAAGGGGAACTCATCCACACCTTTCTCAGCTATGTGGGGCAGCAAAAGCCCCAACTCGTAGGGTTTAATTCCCAAACCTCGGATCTGCCGATTTTGTTGCAGCGCGGCATGGTCACAGGCATCTCGGCTCAGTCCTTTTGCCAGCGCCCCGACAAACCCTGGGAAGGGGTAGACTACTTTGCCCGCCAAACCGAAGCCCACATTGACATCAAGAACCTAGTCAGCGGCTGGGGCATTGGCACCCCCTCCCTCCACGAACTGGCGGCAGCCATGGGCATTCCGGGCAAAATGGGCACGGACGGCAGCAGCGTGGTGGATCTATGGGTAGAGGGCAACCTGCGGGCCATCGTGAACTACAACCATTTCGATGCCCTCACCACCTATCTGGTCTGGCTGCGAATGGCTTTGTTTGCGGGCTTTTTCAGCCTTGAACAACACCAAACCGAGGAAAACCGAGTGCGAGATCTGCTGCACCAGCGCATCGCGGCGGGAGATCAGCATCTCGCCCAGTTCCTAGATCAGTGGCATCATTTCCAACCCCAGCCCGCCGACACCGTCGCCATGGATCTCTCATCCCTCACCGACCGCGCCGATCTCCCGACGGACATCGCGGCCTAACCTCAGTGTCCTATGCGTGCCCAGTCCCCCGATCCTTGCGCGACTTCCGGCCCCCCTTCTCCCAGGTTGGGAGGAGGGGCTGGGGGATGAGGGCTCCAGGGGCTATGGGATCTGCCAAGCCTAGCTCAGGCGGGCCAACCATTTCAGGAAGAATTGAGTACGAGGTGTAAGGCGGGTGCGGCGGTAGGCATCGGCGGCTTTTTTCAGCACTTCGGCCTGGGTGGGATAGGGATGGATGACGCTACTCAGGGCGTTGAGGCCCTGGCCGGTGGTGATGGCGAGGGTGAGTTCGCTGATGATATCCCCCCCATGGCTAGCCACCAGGGTTGCGCCCAGAATTTGGTCGGTTCCGGCTTTGTGGAGGAGGCGCAAAAAGCCTTCCGTTTCGCCATCGGTCAAGGCCCGATCCACCGATGAGAGGGGAATGGTGATGGTTTCGTAGGGGATGCCCTGGGCCTCGGCCTCGTGGGCATAGAGACCGACGTGGGCCACTTCGGGGTCGGTGTATGTCACCCAGGGCATGACCAATTGGCTGAGGCGGCTACGGCCCAAGCCAAAGGGGGTAAACAGAGCGTTTTTAATCACTAATCGGGCGGCGGCATCGGCGGCATGGGTGAATTTCCAGTCCAGGCAAACATCGCCAGCGGCAAACATGTGGGGCTGGCTGGTTTGCAGGTAGTCGTTCATGCTGACGCCCCGACGGGGATCATAGGCCACGCCTGCGGCGTCTAGGCCCAGACTATCCACATTGGGCACCCGCCCTGCGGCAATCAGAATGGCATCCACCTCGACGGTCTGGAGGGCGGAGTCGTCCTGGGATGGCGATGCGGCGGAAGTTGCCGGTCGATACCAGACCCGCTTGCCCGTGGGTGTGACCGCCACTCGCTCCAGGGTCGCGCCTAGGGCTAGGGTCATGCCCTCAGATTGGAAGCGCTGCTGGAGAATGGCGCTGGCTTCGGGATCTTCGCGGGGCAGCAGGCGTTCCTGGCGCTGGATCAGCGTGACCTGACTGCCCAACCGCTGAAAGGCCTGGGCCAGTTCGCAGCCGATGGGGCCACCGCCCACCACCAGCAAACGAGGGGGGCAAGCCGTCAGAGCAAAGACGGTTTCGTTGGTCAAAAAGCCTGCCTCTGCCAGACCGGGCACAGCGGGATGGTGCGCCCTCGCCCCGGTGGCAATCACCGCCTTCTTAAAGGACAGCCGCTGGCCTGCGACCTCAAGGGTATGGCTATCCACAAATTGCCCTGCCCCCAGGAACACATCAATCCCGAGCTGGCTAAACCGCGCCACCGAATCGTGGGGGCTGATGTCGGCTCGAATCCGCCGCATCCGTTCCATCACGGCTGCAAAATCCACCGTCACCCCCGCCGCCTGCACGCCCAGGGAAACCGCTTGCCGGATATCTGCCACCGCCCGAGACGACCGCAGCACCGCCTTAGAGGGCACGCAGCCCACATTCAAACAATCGCCCCCCATCAGGCTTTTTTCCACCAGGGCCACCTTCAGCCCCAGGCCCAGGCCCGCCGTCCCCGCCGCCGTGACCAGGCCCGCCGTTCCCGCCCCAATCACCACCAGGTCGTAGCGATTCGCTGGGGTGGGGTTTTGCCAGTCGGGGGGCTGCACCGCCGCCTGTAGCTTGCGGTTATTGGCATCCAAGGGTTGCAAGGCTGGAGGTAGGGACGTGGGGAGAACGTCAGCAAGACCAGGGGGGGGAAGTGTTGTCATCGCCAAAGGGAGCGTTGCAGCGCATAGGGCAGATCCTCAACTTAACCCAGATTGAGTGACCCCGAACCAACGACTCCAAACCCGTGATCCCGGATCCGTGATCCCGAACCCGTGCCCCCAAATCGCTATCTGCTACGGGTCTGCCTTTTTGGCGGCTGGGTTATGATCATTGCAGTAATGCCCACGATTTCTCCCCCTAACCAATGACGGACGCTGACTTCAAGGCCCAACTTAAGCAGCAACTACCCGATCTCCTGCGCCAAGACGACGAGATTCGGGGCTTGGTGCTGCACACCGTTGAGCAGTACTTTGCCAATCGCCAGGAGACCGAAAGCCGCTTCGACCAAGTGCTCGCGGAACTGCGGCGTGATCGCGAAGCCCAAATGATCAAATGGCAGGAACAAAGCCGCAAGTGGGATGAAAACGACCGCAAGTGGGAAGAACATAACTGCAAGTGGGATGAACCCTCGCCCATCTGGATCGCAAGTGGGAGGAGCAAAACCGCAAATGGGATGAAAATGGTCGGCGTCAGGATGAAATTCTGGCGAACATTAAGGCCATGAACCACAAGCACGAAAGCACCATTGGTGCCCTGGGGCGCGTTGGGGTCTGTATAGCGAGGCCGCCTTCCGCAATGGCCTCAACGCCATTCTGGAAGGTACCTTTGGGGTTCAGGTGCTGAACGTTGTGGAATACGACGATGCGGGGGAGGTGTTTGGCTACCCCGAACAAATCGAACTTGACCTCATCATCCGCAAGGGCGATTTGATCCTGTGCGAGATCAAATCCTCGGTTAGCAAGCCCGATTTGTACACCTTCCTGCGGAAAGTGGAGTTCTATGAAAAACGCCACCAGCGGCAGGCAACCCGCAAAATGGTGATCTCGCCGATGGTGCATCCCTCGGCCCAGCCCATTGGCCCCCGCCTCGGGATTGAAGTCTATAGCACCCCTGTTAATGCGATCATTCGTACTAGCCTGGTCGATTGGATGGGCTAAAGACGTTACCCCTGCCCTCTGAGCGTCGATGAGTTAGCGTCC
>JALQST010000181.1 GCA_023264315.1 Nodosilinea sp. BSH.14 | reverse complement strand
CCTTGATGTATTGGCGGGGGATTGCACCATTGAAAAAGCCCTCGTGAAGGACAAACGTCAGCCCAATTTGGCCCTGCTGGCAGCAGCCCAAAACCGCAATAAGGAAGCCATCACTCCCGACCAGATGAAGGAACTGGTAGGCGGGCTGAAGGGGCAGTGTGACTTCGTGATTATCGACTGTCCGGCGGGGATTGAATTGGGCTTTCAAAACGCTATTGCCCCGGCCAATGAGGCGATTGTGGTAACGACGCCGGAGGTGTCCGCCGTGCGCGATGCCGACCGCGTGGTGGGTTTGCTGGAGGCCAGTGAGGTGAAGTACACCAAACTGCTGGTGAACCGCCTTAAACCCGCCATGGTGCAAGAAGAGCAAATGATGTCCGTCCGCGACGTATTGGATATTCTCGCCGTGCCGCTGTTGGGGGTTATCCCCGAAGACGAGCGGGTGCTTGTGTCCTCCAACCGGGGCGAACCCCTGGTGCTCGACGAAAAGCTTTCCATGGCCGGAATGGCCTTTCAGAACATTGCCTGTCGTCTTCTGGGGGAAGAGGTGCCCCTGCTTGACCTCTCGGCCAGCCACGACGATCTGTTTAGTCGCCTCCGCCGCTTTCTAAGAGGCTAAGCCCGCCTCTTTCCTCATGGCCTCTCTTCCCTTCTACGACCGGTATTTGATGTTATCCACGACACCCCGATCCCATGATCAGCGACCTGCTCGATAAGCTCTTTAACCGCCACCGCACCCCCACCAGCCGGGAGACGGTGAAGCAACGGCTTCAGTTTGTCCTCGCCCACGACCGTACTGACCTCAGCCCCGACCTGGTGGAGCAAATGCGCCAAGAAATTTTAGAGGTGGTGTCTCGCTATGTGGAATTGGATCAGGAGAATCTGGAATTTAACCTGGAAAGCGATCAGCGCATGACGGCCCTAATTGCCAACTTGCCTATCCGCCGCATTCGGCCCATTCCGCCCCTAGCGTCCGACCCTCTGGATACGGATCCCAAGGCTGCCGCGCCCAAGACTGCCGCGCCCAAAGCCAATACAGCAAGCTTGATCACCAGCGCCGCCCCCCACCCCCCTGGGGCCGTAGAGACATCCCCGATCCCCGCCGCCAAGGCCGACCCGGGCAATCTTGCCAAGCCCGCTGACCAGTCCGGGAAGTCTGTCCCTGCCGCGCCGCCCACCCCGCCCGCGGCCCCTACTCGCCATGACTAATTCCCCAACTTCGCCCTCCTCCCTAGTGCCCGCTACGGCTCTCCAGCAGAGCGTTGACGCCCTAGCCCTGACCAGCATTCAGCGCCATGTGCTGATCTGTGCCGATCAGACGATTCCCAAGTGCTGCGACAAAGCTGCCAGCCTAGCAGCCTGGGACCACCTGAAAAATCGACTGAAGGAACTGAAGCTAGACATCCCCACCGCCGAGCGGCCCGCCAGCATTTTCCGCACCAAGGTGCATTGTCTGCGGGTGTGTCAGCGGGGGCCAATTCTGCTAGTCTACCCCGACGGCGTATGGTACCACAGCGCCACCCCAGAGGTAATCGAGCGCATTATCCAGGAACACCTGATTGGGGGCCGGGTGGTCGAAGAGTATGCCTTTTTGGCCCATCCCCTCCCCGCCGTTCCCGCCCCCCTAGGGTAAACGCTGCTCAGTATGCCTGCTTACCCAAGTACGCGTTGTCCCTGGGGCAATGCCCAAAGGCAACGCTGACAAGCACCGATGATTGGTACGATAAGCAAATTTTGTCGTTGGGGTACCCAGTGATGTGGGATAACAGTAAGAATAGCCGTTCGCAAGCTCCCCCTCGCTGTGGGGGAATAGGGGTTATTTCGGGAGTGCGGCTCGGTGCCTTTGCTGGGGCATGGTGTTATTGGGGATCATGAGGATAAACCGATGGAAAAGCTGCTGCGGGGTTTGCGGGAGTTTCAGGAACAGTACATTCCCAGCCACCAAGAGCTGATTCAGGAATTGGCCAAGGGGCAGCACCCCAGGGTTCTCTTCATCGGCTGTTCCGATTCGCGGGTAGATCCCACCATCATCACCCAATCGGAAATTGGGGACTTGTTCATTATCCGCAATGCCGGCAATATCATCCCGCCCTACGAAGCCACCAACGGCGGCGAAGGAGCCACCATCGAATACGCCATGGAAGCCCTCAATATCAAGCAGGTGATCATCTGCGGGCACACCCAATGCGGGGCCATGAAGGGGCTGCTGCAACTGGGGGAATTAGAGGAAAAAATGCCCCTGGTGTACGACTGGCTGAACTACACTGCCGCCACCCGCAAGCTCGTGTTTGACCACTACGGCGACCGCAGCAAGAAGGAAAAGCTCGACCTGCTGGTGGCCCAAAACGTCCTCACCCAAATTGATAACCTCCGCACCTATCCCTCCATTCACTCCAAGCTACACACCGGGGAACTGTCCATCCACGGCTGGATTTACCACATCGAAAACGGCCAACTGCTGGCCTACGACGAGGAAGCCAACGACTTTTTGCCCCCCCACAGCAAAATTGACGCCTACGCCGAACGTGCCAAGGTGGTAAAGGCAGGGGGGCTTTCCAAGGATCCATCGGATGTCAAAGCCTCCTTCAACGAACCCGTGCAGCCCTACTGGCCGGGGGCCAACCGCCTCAGCCCTGAACAGGCGGCGCGGCTCTACCGAGGGGCCACGGTCTAGGCCATGGCGGGCTCCGCCGCCTTCTCTCC
Organism: Nodosilinea sp. BSH.14; assembly: GCA_023264315.1. Taxonomy (GTDB): domain Bacteria; phylum Cyanobacteriota; class Cyanobacteriia; order Phormidesmidales; family Phormidesmidaceae; genus Nodosilinea. The sequence continues at coordinate 3,892 of JALQST010000181.1, read as the reverse complement.
CCTAGCTTGCTCCAGCGCCTACGTGGTGTTGGCTAGTCTGTCCTTCGCGGAACTCGTGACCTTTTACCAAAATTTCCTGGGCCAAGCACCCCATTCCCCCTGGCCCCAGCGCTATGCGGAATTTATCTGGGGCGGATTGCGGCTGGGCATCTTTGCTCCTCAGGCCAGCCACGCCGCCGAATTTCAGGCCAGCCGTGCCGGATCCATGAGTCTGTGCCTAGAGGTCGCCGACCTCGATCAGGCCATCGCCCGCCTGACCTATTTGGGCTATCCCCCCCCCGGCCCGATCCTCACCGCTTCCCACGGGCGTGAAATCTACGCCTACGACCCCGATGGCAACCGCCTGATTCTGCACCAGGTATCCGCCGCCGGATCACTCGCCTAGGCCGAAGCGTAGACGTTCCGTCTACCCACGATTCCTGCAGATCCCCTAACGGAAAGCAAGCGATACCCCCAGATCTCCCCCACGCGGAGAAAGGAGAGAAAGAACGTCTTAAAGGTCTTAGAATCCGCCGCGAATCAGGCCAATTCCCGCCTTCACGGCCTCATAGCCAAACAGTAGCACGAGGGTGGTGAGGGTGCCGCCCATGGCGCACAGCACCAGCCCCGCCAGACTAATGGCACCATCGTCATCGAGGAGGCCAAACCCGGTGACGAAAATGCCCATGGCGGGCAGGGTGTTAGTGAGGGGGATGGGAATCATCATCGAAATAGACATGAGGGCGATGGCCACCCCAATCACCACGCGCCCCGGCGGGCTGGCGCACACGGGGGTGAGGCGGGGCCGAGAAATTGCCTCTAGCCGCCGCAGCCAGGGGGTGCCAGCGGTGATGATGTTCTGGACGGTGGCTAGGTCAAAGGCTTTGTCATTCCACTTGTCGGGCATCCATGGCCGAGTGCGCCCCACGATGAGCTGTACCGCCAACACCAACAGCAAAATCCCAAAGGGCACCGAATAGCCTGGAGCCGGAATAGGCAAGGCCGAGGGCAGGGCCAACAACACAAACAGAAAGCCAAAGGTACGCTCCCCGGCTAGGGTCAGAATTTCTCTCAGGGTGACGTGGGGCGTGGTCACGGTTTCAAAGAAATATTGGTTTAATTCGGCGGACAGTCGGGCCATAGAGCGAGGAATTTGGGGATAAGGGATAGAATAGCCGTTGCTAACTCTAGCAAACTTGCCTCCCGTTCTCTCATGTCACCGGCCATGGCAAAGTCTCCGAAACCCCGCGATGGGGATGCCCTCAACGGGGATGCGTTGGTTAAGGAGGTGTGTCGGCGCATTCGCGTGGCCCGCAGCTATTGGGATGCCCACAACAATGCCGCCTGTCGGGGCGAACGGGAAAAAGCCCTCGCCCTCTACCATCAACTGACGCCGGAACAAAAAGACCAAATTCCCCAAGCCCTGCGGGTGTGGCTCCGGTATCGCAGCGAGAAATACTTTGGCGCTCACCGCACCCCGCCCAAGGCCAAGGGCCGATCCGGCAAAGGCCAACGCCACCGTTTCCCCGAGGTCTAAAGCGCCCCCAGATAGCCGATAATGAAAGGCGACCTGTAACGTTTTGTGAACCATGCCTTTCCCCAATTCTCTCACGACCCTAGACGGCACCGCCCTATCTCCCGAAGTGCTGGAGAACAAGGTGATTCTGTTCGTCAACGTGGCCAGCAAGTGCGGCCTCACCCCCCAATACAGCGGCTTGGTGGAACTGGCCAAAGCCTACGGCGATCGCGGTTTGGTGATTGTGGGCGTGCCCTGCAACCAGTTTGGAGCCCAGGAACCGGGCACCCCCGACGACATCAAGGACTTCACCAAAACCAAGTACGACGTTGACTTCACCCTGCTGGAGAAGCAAGATGTGAACGGCCCCACCCGTAGCCCCTTGTACCAGTTCCTCGTCGGCGATGGCCCCGATATCGGCTGGAACTTCGGTAAGTTCCTCGTGGGTCGCGATGGCGAAGTCGTGGCCCGCTTCGAGCCCCAAACGGCCCCCAACGATGCCGCCCTCAAAGCCGCCATCGAAGCCGCCCTGGGCTAAGGGATGCTCTAGCGGATCGGGTAAACTCAGCGGCCCTGTGCCCAGGCTGACCTCACCCCCAGCCCCTCTCCTACGAGGAGAGGGAATCTAGAAAAGCTCACAGTCCCTCTCCCGTAGGGAGAGAGATTTAGGGTGAGGTCAACAAGGCTGATGGGTTTAGGCGGTGGCCAGGACGGTGCGATGGTTGATATCGAATCGATCCCCGTGGGAAAGCAGGTGCACCTTGAGACCGTGGAGGCTGATGGGGTCGGTGGGGGCGATGTCGGGCTCGTTGGTGTGGGTGATAGCATCGGCGTCTACCACGGCAATCACCCCCTTGCCGATCACCCGGAAACTGCCGTCCCGCTCGAGGAGGGCGCAGGTGTCTTCGTCAATGCCGAGGCCGAGGCGGTGGGGCTGCATGGCGATGGCGCTCATCAGGCGGGCCATGCGGTTGCGGTTGTGGAAATGTTGATCCACAATCACCTCCGGCACAAACCCAAGGCCGATGGCCATATCCACCAGGGCACGATTGGGTGATTCGCCGCTACCACCCCCGGCAATCATGTGGTGGCCCATCACGGCAGCTCCAGCGCTGGTGCCCCCCAGGGTCATTTCTCCGAGTTGGGCGCGTTGGCGTACCAGGTCAATCAGCGGCGTATCCGACAGCAGCCCACACAGGCGCACCTGATCGCCCCCGGTGATGAACACCCCCGTACAGGATTCCACCACCGACTTCCAGCGCGGATCTTCACCCTGGTTACGGTCACGGATATCCATCACCTCGATGGCAGTGGATCCCATGTCCTCAAAAATCGTTTGGTAGCGCCCTGCGATGGCAACGGGATCCCGCGAGGCACAGGGAATAATGCCAATGCGGGCCTCCGACCCGCCGGAGCGCTCAAAAAAGCTGTGCAGGATTTCCTTGCCGTGAATCTTATCTTCGGCACCGCCTATGGCCAAAATGGCATGTTGATGTACAAGGGACATGGATTAATCAACCAAGGAACTTGAAATTGCAGCCCGCACCCCAGTACGGCATGATAAAAAACACTGCTGTTCTGCACCATGCACTAGGGGAGTTTAGGCTATGACCGAGATCATCGACGGGGCACCGCACCTGAGATTCGATGTGGTCAGCCTGTTTCCAGACTTTTTCACCTCGCCTCTGCAATCAGGATTAATTGGCAAAGCCCTGTCTCGCCAAATCGCAGAAGTTCATCTTACCAATCCCAGGGACTTTACAACGGACAAACACCACCGGGTTGACGATGAACCCTACGGCGGCGGCGTGGGGATGGTGATGAAACCGGATCCCATCTTTGCGGCGGTAGAGTCCTTGCCCCAGCGGCCCCGGCGGGAGGTGATGTTGCTCTCCCCCCAGGGCGAAACCATGACCCAGGGGTTGTTTCAGCACTTAGCCACCCACTGTGATCAGCTTGTGCTGATCTGCGGCCACTACGAAGGCGTGGACGAACGGGTGAGCCACCTGCTAACGCGGGAGGTCTCCCTGGGGGATTTTGTCCTCACCTGCGGCGAAATCCCGGCCCTAGCGCTGATTAACGGCATCGTTCGTCTGCTTCCGGGCACCGTGGGCAAGGTGGATTCCCTCCGCCAAGACAGTTTCCAAACGCCGCTGCTAGACTACCCTCACTACACCCGGCCAGCAGAATTCCGGGGCTGGACGGTGCCAGAGGTGCTGCGTTCCGGGAACCACGAAGCCATTGTCCAGTGGCGACAGCAGCAGCAGATCGACCGCACCCAAGCCCGCCGACCCGATCTCTACGCTCGGTGGCTCCAAGATTCATCAGAATCTCCTGGGTCTGAAACCCCGTCCTTCTAGGACGGCTTTACACAACACTTCGCTAAGATAGAGGAGG
>JALQST010000180.1 GCA_023264315.1 Nodosilinea sp. BSH.14 | reverse complement strand
GGGGGGCTAGAAAAATCCTCAAAGTCCCTCTCCCACATTGCAGCAATTCTCAGTATGACTAGGCTGGCGAATAAAATACCGCTCAGGCTGAGCCTGTCGAAGCCGTTTCACCCTTCGACTGTTCGACAGGCTCACAGCTCCGGGTGAACGGCTAATTTGCCAAAATGAGAATTGCTGCCCACATTGGGAGAGGGATTTAGGGTGAGGGCCAAATCAGGGCAATAGAGCAAGTTTGTGATCGACTGAGGGTGCTTGAAGAACCCTGAGATCTTCAGGCGAATCGATTATGGCAGGCCCTTGGAAGAGACCTCTTCCAAGGGGTGGCTATAGTGGGGCATCTACTTTTGAGGGAAGTTTAGTGATGTCTCGACGACTGGCGCGAAAATTGGCTCACTATCGCACGCTGTTGGTGGCCCTAGCCAATGCAGCCATTACCTGGGTTATTTTGATCATTGCGCCCCTGGGCCTGTTTGCCGTCATTAACTGTACCTTGATGGTCTTTTTAGCCAGCCTAGCCCTGGGCTTCATGGGCGATCTGGCCCTCAACGCCCTGCTCCACGACCTTGATCCCCCCCGCCCCCACGGTTTCGGCGATGTCCAGACTTCCCGCCCCCCCATCCCGGGCGATAGCATCAGCGACAGCGACCTCTGGCATCGGCTGGCAGAGCGACAACCCTCCCGGCCATCCCTCCCCCGCCGCAACGACGCCGCCGAGTGATAGACCTTGTAGGATAGGGTTAGTGTCTTTCTGGATGGCTAATGGATGTCGCCTTTCCGAATGAGTTGCTGATTGTATTGGGCGAAGAACCCGAGAGATTTCGTCGTCAAGTGCTGATTTATACCCTAGGTAAGCTCTACGAGCAGGGACGTATTTCGGGGGGGTTTGCAGCCCAAGTTTTAGATTGCAGCCTATGGGATTTTTACCACTTGCTATCTGCAAATGGGTTTGCCGTTATCGACTACCCAGAATCAGATTGGCCAGCGGAACAGGATACCCGTGCTTGGCAGCAGACGCATTAACGGTTATGAAAGCCATCGTTCTAGCGATGGGGTTTCAGGTTAAAGGCACCCTAGGTCTTTTCGTAGTAGCCTATCGCCTCGGATTGATGACCCAGGTAGAGATTGATCAAGCGATTGCAAGGCTGGGCAATAGCTCGGTGCGGCTCAGTCCTCGATTGGTGGTCTGGCTACGATCTCAACTGAATGCTTGATCGAAGCATCGATGAGTTGCAGGAGTAGCCTGGTTGGGCTTTCCTTAGCCTAATCCGCCACTAACCCTGGTATTGCTTCAATTCCTGTTCGGCCTCGGCGATCATCTGTTGGCGCACCGCCCAAGGCGCGATCACCTCGCCCTGGGGTCGCCAGTCGCGCAGGCGCATGGTGACGTTGGTATCCCCCATCCGAATCCAGCCCTGATAGTAGCGGTCTTGGGGAGATCGATGCGCCACCAGGGCTAAGAGATCGGCTTGCTGGGCGGCGGGGGCATGGGCCGCAATCAGCTTCGGCAGATCGCCATAGGCCACGGGGGCAAAGGTGGGGTGTCGGTCGGTGCCATCCACGTATCCACGGGCAAAATCCGGGGAAAAGCGCAGAATCAACAGCGCCCTAGGCAGATAAAAATTAAACCCCCAGGCGTCCTCTAGGTGGCGTTCCACCGTGGCGGGGTTGGGCAGTTGGCCCCGTTGCCGAAGCTGCTTGAGGTCGTCGGGAATGGCCGGATCGCCCCAGGGGAGAATCCTCAGCCGAGGGGACGTAATCCGGTCGAGGCGATAGTTCCACCAGCCCAGATCTCCCTGGGGGGTGGGGCCATAGACCGTCAGGTATTTGGCCCGTCGGGCATAGTGCAAACACACGGGGTAGGCCGTCACCTGGGTTTGCCGCTGGCTCCGCGCACTGAAATAGTCAAACTGCACCACGCCCCCCTCCGGGCTGTGCCAAAGCTGATCGAGATCATCCTGGTGTTGATCCACCTGTTCCTGAACGTCCTCCGACAGCACATAGTCGAAATGCACAAACAACCGCCGAGGTCGATCCAGCGGCAAGGGGGGCTGGGGTTGCACGGTCATCTGTTGCCGTAGGGTTTCCACCACCACCGCCAATTGGGGCCGCAAAAAGGCGATTTCCTCTAGCACCCCCAAAACCTGTTGCTGCTCCCGGGGCGACCAGTCCGGCGACCCCGCCCCCAGGGCCAGATGCTCCGGCAAGATGGGCCACTCTGGGGGGGCTTTTTTGCGCCATTGCCCCCGCCCCGCCGACTCTAGCCAGCCCAGTTGTGTCAGCCAGGTCAAATCATCTCGCAGGGTACGATGCACCGTGGCAAAGGCGTAGGCCCGCAGTTCTGCCTCCACCGCCTCCGCCTTGAGGCCACTGAGTTCCACCATCTCCGCCACCCAGGCCGCCTGATCGAGGTCGGGATGCGGCGGGAACAACAGCCCATGGGCAGGGGCTTGGCACAGGCAGTGACTGCCCCTGCACCGATGCTGCATCTCTGCCACCGTGGCCCCATCCTCCCGGGGATGGCTGGGGGCAAACAGGCGATCTCGCACCTCCCCATAGCGAAAGCTGGGGGGTAAATCGGCCAAGGGCGAAGCCCCATCGCCATAGATCAACCGCAGCCACACCCAACCCCGCAGGGTACGCCGCAGCCGCAGCGCCAGGGTGCCACCGCTCAACCCCTGAAGCACCCTCGGACTTGGATCATAACGAAACTGAACCATCATGAAGCACCGTTAATATTACGCTAGAAAAGCCAACAAAACGATGGAAAACGATGCAAGAAAACCATTGTTTCCCGACGGAAATTCGGGCATTCTTGAGGAGTCAACCTTCACGATGATGTCTGTCACCCATCCGCCCCTTATCCCCTCTAGCTTGGCCCCTGGCTAGACTTCATTTCCACGGTTCGTTTTCCATGTCGTTCCCGTTCCGATTCGTTTTTCAACACCACCTCAATTCCTTGGAAGAGACCCCTTCCAAGGGTGTGCCATAATCACGGCAACCCCCAGAGCCATCTATGGATCGTTGGCTGCTGTCCGTTGACGAGGTAGTGATGACCTTTACGATTCCGTCTTCCATTCACCTAAGCCTGAGCCTACCCCAAACCCACCAAGACGCCACCTACCAAATCCTCTCTATCGATCTCACGAGCCCTGATCGTCTGATCGAACCCCGCGATTTGGCCAACCTGACGCTGCCAGCGGGCATCGACACCACGGGCGGTGTAGTCATCGCCGGACGCGCCCCTATCTGGCTCTATGCCCACCTCGTCCATGAACTTCACCCCACTGCGTGGGTCGCTTGCTACGACCCGCGCCTGGGGGGAGGCGTCGTGGTGGCCACCCATTCCCGTCAAACCACCGTCGGCCAGGTGGTGCCCCTGCCCCAAACGCCCCTGCCCCCGCGCCTAGGGGCCGCCCTACTGATCGTTGGCCCCCCCGATAGCGGCAAGTCCGTCCTCAGCCATGCCCTTTTCCAAGCCCTGCTGCCCCGCCACCCCGATATCTTCTTGCAGCGGGCCAACTGGGACGGCGAAGGCAACTGGCTGCTAGAACTGCCCCAAGATGCCACCGCCGACCAGCACGAAACCTTCAAACGCGCCTTCAAAGGTGGCCCCAGCGAACGCTTCTTTGATTGGCAAGCCCAGGGACTGATCGAACTGCGTCGCCAAAAACCCCTCGTCCTCGTCGATGTGGGCGGCAAGGTGCAAGACACGAAACTGCCCCTGCTCGATGCCTGCTCCCACTACCTGGTGATTAGCCGCGACCCCGACGCCATTGACCCCTGGCACGAATTTTGCCGCGACCGGGCCAACCTCAAACCCGTGGCCGTCATCCACAGCACCCTAGAACGTTCCCTCCAAGTCCATCGCCGCCAGCCCTACCTCGACATCACCTGCGGCCCCTGGCTGCGCGGTGCCACCGACGGCATCCCCGGCATCCTCCTAGAGCAGGTCGAAGCCCTCCTCGGAGGTGCGCCATGACGATGCCCGCTCCCCAAACCGATCACCTCTTCCTGCTGATGGGCGGCAACCCGCTGCCCAATGCCGTCGCCGCCCTCACCCTACTCAAGCCGGGGGGGACGCCCCACATCGTCCACACTCGCCAAACCCGCACCCAGGCCGAAAACCTGATGGCCCTGCTCACCACCGCCTTTGACTATCAGCCCGCCCCCCTGATTGACCTCGACCAAGCCCAGGCCGAAGCAAGCCTCATCCGCCAGCAGGTACAGGCCCGGGCCACGTCCTTAAGTGGCACCGTGGGCATGAACTACACGGGCGGCACCAAACCCATGTCCGTCCACGCTTACCGCGCCCTGGCCGACGTTTGCCCCCAAGCCATCTTCAGCTACCTCGACTCCAACACCTCCAAAATCACCCTCGACCAAGACCAGGCCCCCAGCCAGCAGATTACCCTCCACGCCGAACTCAACCTAAAGCAACTCTTCCAACTCCACGGCCTACGCTGGCGCGACAACCAACCGCCCCTCACCCAGCCCCTCCTGCCCGAAGCGGCTACCCAGCTCGCCCAGCTGCAATCCACTCGCGAACTGGCCTACCTGTGGCGGCAGTGGTGCAATCATTCGCTGCTGCGTCTAACCAAGGATCGCGACTACTGGCGACCCGAGTGGCAACTGGCCCAGGCTCCCCCCATCCCCCTCTCCGGGCTACCTTCACCCCTGCGGGATGTGTTGCAAACCCACCTGGATGCAGGTGAATCAAGCTTATCCCTCTCGGTGGCCACCAAGCTCGGCTTTCCCACCATCACCGACCTCTGTGCGTGGCTCGATGGCATCTGGCTAGAACACTACACCCTCGACCAAATCCAACGGTTGGGCCTCAGCCCAAAAGCCTCCAACGGCCAAGTCGGCCTCGGCTTTCACATCATCCCCCCCGAACCTCAAAGCCCCCGCTACGACAAGTTCGAGTTTGATGTCGCTTTTATGCAGGGCTATCACCTGTTTGCCCTGTCTTGCACCACGGGCACCACCCGCAAAGGTTGTAAGCAAAAGCTGTTGGAAGCCTCCATCCGCAGTCGCCAGCTCGGCGGCAGCGAGGCCAGGGTGGCCCTCGTCTGTGGCTACCATCGGGCCAATGACCTCCGGGCTGAACTAGAAGTCATGGGCCGCGACAACAAAATCGCCGTCTTTGACCGACAAGACTGGCCCCAGTTAGGACAAAAAATTGCTGAATGGGTGGAAAGAAATGGATAAGCTGTACCTCGTTTTGATTGAAACATCAGGCAATCAGAATTATATTTTCTCCACCAATAAACTCAAGGAGAATATCGGCGCTTCGGAGTTGACATATCAAGCTGGCACTCACTGGGTTATCAGTGCTGTTGCTGAAGAAAATAAAGAAGTATTATTCAAGGATTGGCAAAATCCTGAAAAACTCAGGAAAATGTTACGGGACAGCCATGCCCCTATAGATGGTCCTAAACGAGTTGCCGAAATCATTATTGCTGCCTCCGGCAAAGCCTTAGTGCTAACCAAAACACAGAATATCGCTCGTAATATTATCTCCAAAGTAACTAAGACAGCTTTGAAAGAAGCGCCTGGCCTAGATTTAAGTGGTGTATATGTAGAAATTGAAAACTGGAAAGAGAAAGGATCTTTAGCCAAGGCAATCAGACAAGTTCATAAGGAATTTGAGAAGATGCGATCACGACGTTCTTCTCCAGAAAGTCGATTTCTTCGACTACCTGTTATTGCGGATTGTGCCATGAGTGGTTTACCTGCTTCAGAGCCAGAAAGGTCAGATGCAGGTGAAAAACCTAAAGCGATCTCTTGTGTGAGTGGGTCTAAGCGAAATCGAGATATTTCTCGCAAGGCTAGTGAGAGATTACAAGCAATCGCTCCAGACATGAAGTTGGCAAAAGATATCAATAAGCTAGAGGAAATCTTTGAAGAGTTCTCTTGGCTAGCCATTGTTCATGCTGATGGAAATGGACTAGGTCAAATTTTTCTTGACTTTGAAGAATATATCGGAGAAAAAGATAATCGCAATTATGTGAATAAATATCGGAATTTTTCCCTGGCTTTGGATGAATGCACAGAGGCAGCATTTAGAGAAGCATTGAAAATGCTGCCGTCTGATCAAGAGGCTTTGCCAATTGTGCCACTCATTATTGGTGGAGATGATTTGACAGTCGTATGCCATGGCAAGTATGCACTTGAGTTCACGCGAGTATTTTTGCAGGAATTTGAACAGCAAACAAAAGAAAAATCAGAAATCGCCGAAATTGCTCAAAAAGTGTTTGGCGTCGGTCGTCTCTCGGCCTGTGCAGGAATTGCTATTGTGAAGGCTCACTTTCCCTTCTCTGTTGCGTATAGTCTTGCAGAGAAACTAATCAAGTCAGCTAAAGATGTGAAAAAGGAAGTCATATGTAAAGAGACAGATAAAATTTCTCGAAATACCCCATTCCCTTGTTCGGCGATTGATTTCCATATTCTTTATGATACGAGCGGCATAGATCTTGACGATATTCGGAATCGTCTTCAGTCAGAGCCTAAAACTCAACTTTATAATCGTCCTTATGTTGTGAGCTATCATCTTGATGAAGTTCAAGAGGAAGGTAGAAATTGGGCTAAGGAGCATGATTGGA
>JALQST010000017.1 GCA_023264315.1 Nodosilinea sp. BSH.14 | reverse complement strand
CTGCTGGCTTTTGGTGCGGCGGGGGGCATGGTGGCGGCGGCTATCGGACTAGAATTGCTGAGGCTGGCCCCGGCGAAGCGTAAACCCGGGCGGTGATAGTCGTAAAGATGGCTGAATTGTTGACGTTAGGGAATGGGTGGATGGCGTTTAGTTTTTTGCGACAGGGCGGACGCTGGGCTGGGCTAGGGCTGGTTGGACTGCTGACCTTAGCGTGTCAACCCGTGACCGAGACTAACCCACCGATGACTCTCGACAAAATTACCTTTGATTTGACACAACTCGACGAATACGGTCTCTATGGGCCACCGGACGGTAAGCGATCCTTGGATTACGAGTTTTGTATTCCTAGGGAAACGCCCTACGAAACGCAAGTGCAGGCCATCGATCCCTCTGTGACGCTGTATCCCGACAGTCCTGGTCGAATTGGCTGTACCGAGGATCAGGTGTTGGCGATTAGCAATACCCACCAGCCCAACGCTGTCTCGACACTTATGGAACTGGCGAATTTGGACTATATCGAGCGTATTGACCGCGTGGACTGGGAGTAAAACAGGCTGTTGTGATGGGCTAGAGGATTTATCTAGGTGGCTGGTGGTAACGGGTTTGAGGGACTGCCTGGGGAGTCATGGCGCGGGTAAGGTGACGATGGCGGTGGGCGGGCGGCTAAGTGTGACAACCGCTTAACATCTGCCTGGGGCGATCCGATGGGGGGACCGGGGTAAGGTACCCTAAAAAGTCGGTGACGTTTTTCCGTGGTGCTTCGCCGTCATTGTTCGTCAGCGTTTTGTTAGCTTCCGTTGTTCTTCGTTACCGTTCCAGTCACCTTCGTTTGCAGATCATGCCTTCTCCCGCATCCCCCGCTGTTTCGTCGACTCCTCGCATTATTCGCATTGTGTCGCGCAAGAGCCAGTTGGCGCTGATTCAGACCCACTGGGTGCGCGATGAGCTTCAGCGGCATTTCCCCGATCTTCAGTTCGAGGTGGTGACGATGGACACCCAGGGGGATAAGGTGTTGGATGTGTCTCTGTCGAAGATTGGGGATAAAGGGCTGTTCACCCAAGAGCTGGAAGATTCCATGCTGCGGGGAGATAGCGATTTTGCGGTGCATTCCCTCAAAGATTTGCCCACCCGGTTGCCCGCTGGGCTGATGCTGGGCTGCATTACGGAGCGGGAAGACCCCGCCGATGCCCTAGTCATTCACGAGCGCCACAAAGATAAAACCTTGGCGACGTTGCCGGAGGGGGCCGTGATCGGGACGTCCTCCCTGCGTCGCTTGGCCCAACTGCGTCATCACTATCCCCACCTGGCGTTTAAAGATATTCGTGGAAACCTCAATACCCGCCTGCGCAAGCTGGATGAGGGTGACTACGACGGCATTATTCTGGCGGCGGCGGGGCTACATCGGATGGCGATGGTGGATCGGATCCATGAAATGCTGCCCGCCGAAATTTCCCTCCATGCCGTCGGGCAGGGTGCCCTTGGGATCGAGTGCCGCACCGGCGATGAGGCGATCCTCAATTTGCTGAGCGTGTTGTCCCATGCCCCCACCACGTCCCGCTGTTTGGCAGAGCGGGCCTTTTTGCGAGAACTGGAGGGCGGCTGTCAGGTGCCCATTGGGGTGAATACCGTGCTCGAAGGAGACACCCTGACGCTGACGGGTTTGGTGGCGAGCCTGGACGGGCAGCGGTTGATTAAAGACACCGTCCAAGGCCCAGCCAGCGCCGCCGAAGCCTTGGGTAGCCAACTGGCTCAACAACTTCGTAGCCAGGGTGCCCAGACCATTTTGGACGAGATTAATGCGGCTAACCGGAGCTAGATCCTTCCCATCGCCCTGACCCGGTGGTCATGACGGGACTCTATGGCTCATGGGTGGGTAAGTTTGGGGTAGCCCTGGGTGTTCGGGCGAATCCTTGCCTTAGACTGTAGAGACAGTTGGATTAAGGATAGGTGACGATGATTTTTCCCGGTGCTCCCGTAACGATCACGAATGTAAACGACACCTACTACGGTTTCCAGGGATTGGTGCAGCGCATTACCGATGGCAAGGTGGCGGTGCTGTTTGAGGGGGGCAACTGGGACAAGCTTGTCACCTTTAATGTGGATGAACTAACCCCCGTTAGCCCCGGCCAACGCCGCAGCTAGATGTCCATGCGTTTGCCCCCGTCATCTTCGGCCCTGGCCCGTCAGCCGGATCACCTCGCTGAGGTGATTGAAACCTCGACCACCGAGTTTTTGGCCCAGTGCTTTGACCCGGAGAGCCTGAGTTTTCCGGCCATGCCTGCCTTTGGCAGTTGGGTGATGTCCCAGGATGAGGAATCGGGCAATCAAATCTACGGCGTCGTGTACCATGCCACCACGAGCCCCATTGATTCGGTACATCGGGCGCGGGCATTGGGCCTTTCCTTGGCCGACCTGCGGGATCAGCAACCGCAAATTTTTGCCATGCTCAAGACGGAGTTTCGGGTGGCGATTCTCGGGTTTCGGGCTCCTAACTTAGCCGGAGAACCGATGGGGCCGATTTTTCAATATTTGCCGCCTCGCCCGCCCCAGGTACACCAGGCCGTCTATCGCTGCCCCCCAGAGGCGGTGCTGGCCTTCACCGAACACCTTGATTTCCTGCGAACCCTGTTGGGGTTTACCCAGGCTCCGGTGGATAGCCTGGTGGCGGCGGTGGTGCGTCAGGGCTACCAAACCCGCAACCTGGATCGGGCCTGGTTGGTGCAGGCGGGGCGCACCCTAAGCACCTTGCTGAAGGACGACTACGACCGTCTGCGCCTGATCTTGGGCCAGATCCACGCCTAGCCCAAGCCCGCCTAGCCCAAGCCCGCCTAGCCGTTTTGAATGCTTCCCTATGCAAACCTTTGATTGGATTGTGGTTGGCAATGGCCTTGTGGGGGCCGCCACCAGCTACGAATTAGCCCGTCAGGGGCTATCGGTGCTCCTCATCGATCAACGCCTTGACCCCCATAGCGCCACCCGCTACAGCTATGGCGGTATCCCCTACTGGGCAGGCACCTGCTCCCTGACGCGTACCCTTTGCCAGGAGGGCATCACCAAACATCGCCAACTGTCGGAGGAACTGGGGGCCAATACTCAGTTTCGGCAACTGGATCTCCTGCTGACGGTGGCTCCCGAGGAAGACCCCCAGGCCCTGGCGGTAGACTATGCTCAATTTGCCACGCCGCCCCAGTTCATTAGCCGCGCCGAAGCCCAGGAACGGGAGCCTCTGCTGACGGGGTCAGCGGTGGCTGGAGCTTTCACGGTGCGTCATGGCCATGTTTCGCCGGTGGCGCTGGTCTCGGCCTATAACCAAGCCTTTCACCGTCTAGGCGGCACCCGCCTCATTGCCGCTGTCACCGGGCTGGTGCGCATCCAGAATCGGGTGACAGGGGTGCGCACGGCGGAACAGGCCTATCCGGCCCATCGGGTGCTGGTGGCCTCCGGTGCCTTTAGCCGCGCTCTGCTCACCACCGTGGGCCTGAAGGTGCCGATCTACTACACCCAGGCCGAATTGATTGAAACCCCGCCCTGCCCCGATCTCGCCCTTCGCACCCTGGTGATGCCAGCGGTCACGCAGCGGTTTGCCCTAGAGACCCAGGCCAGCCAGCCGGAGATTGAGAGCCTGTGGGATGAACCAGGCCATGAAGTCACGCCGTCAATTATCGATGGGGGGGCGGTGCAGTTTCGCGATCACCATTTCTGCCTCGGCCAAATTAGCCGTACGGTGACTGACCTGGATGGCCCTGCGGATAGAAGCGCCAGTATTCAGCGGCTGCGTACCACTCTGGCAGGGATTTTGCCCAGCCTGAGCACCCTACCTGGCCATTGGCATCGTTGTCCGGTCAGCTTTAGTCGCGATGGCTTGCCCCTGGTCGGCCCCTTGCCGGGGGTAGACGGGTTGGATTTGATGGTCGGTTTCAATGGGCCGTTTGTCTATTTGCCCCCCATTGCCCAGCGCTTTGCCCAGGCGGTGGTGGGACAACCCGATGCGATCCTGGCTACCCTCAGCCCTCAGCGATTTATGACCTAGGGGGATCCTCTTTTAGACGCTACTCTTAGACGTTGCTAAAGGACGGTAGGGACACACCACCTTCAACACTGCCATCTGGGTTGAGGCTCGGCAGTTCTAGGCGTTGACTGCGACGGGTGCGCATGGCGAGGCGATAGGTGACGCTTTGCAACTCGGCCTGGAGCTGGCGGTTTTCCCGTTGCAGGTCAACTACCCGCTGCTTGACCGTGGTTAGGCGCTCGGAGAATTTTTGACGATATACCGTGGGGAGTTCTTGCACCACCTGTTCCAACATGCGGGATCGATCCGTTAGTTCCTGAACCGTTTGGCGCAGTTGCACAACTTCGGACTCGCGCTCCTCAAGTTGGCCTTGGTAAAAATCAATTTGCTTTTCCACCCCTCGCAATTGGTCGCGCAGGGCACGCACTTCGGCTTGATGCTGCTCAGAGACTTCCGGGCTGGGCATAAATCCGGTATTGCCCTTCACAAGCCGAAAGAGCTCCTGGGAAAGCTGCTGTACGAGCTGATCCCGAAGGTCAAGCTCAGCGGTCAGACGCGCAATTTCGGCCTGTTGCTCATTCATATCGGTGTACGGAGACTGCGTCACAGGACTACTCCTATCCAACTAACGATCCCGTGATACGGGCTATTGACGGACAAACGTGAACGAGTTGGCTATCGGTCCAGGAGGCTTTCACCTAGCCGCGCCCTTGCTAGACACCCCAGCTCACCTCGAGGTCTGAGAACAGCACCAATCCTGGATTTTGGCCCTGCCCTAGCCTGAAGGCCGAGCTAAAGTGCTGTTAATGTAGCACCTGTGGCCAAAACTGACACACCTGTTTTCAAAAGTCTGTACCACCCAGATTCCCACAAAAAACGCCACAGCCCATGATGGCACTGTGGCGTTGGTGTTCAACGGCTGCGGGCTGCGGTGTGCCCTTGGGCCTACTCGGCAGCGACGGCCTCGACGGTAGCGGGGGCGTCGGTTTCTTGCTTCACCGTCAGAAAACGGATTACATCGTCACTGAGGCGCATGGCCCGCTCTAGGGGGGCGACAACTTCGCCCGGGCCAGTGTAGTTCATTTGAATGTAGATCCCTTCCCGGTTGCGGTCGATTTCGTAGGCTAGGCGACGCTTGCCCCGATGTTGGGTTTCTAGAATAGACGCGCCCTGATCCTTCAGCATGGTTTGATACTTGCCGATGGTGGCATCAACGACCTCATCATTGAGGTCGGGACGCAGAATGTACATGGTTTCGTACATGTATGATTTCATGGAGGCTCCTTATGGACAAAAATGGCCTTTACACCCTTGAAAACAGCATTTATCGCCCCCTATTGGCCGATCTAGGATTACCCAGGGCTGGGAGTCTTGCGGCTAGCGTAAAGACAAGGATCTACAATTATATCAAGATTTAGCAAGCATTATGGCGCAGCGCTACGTTAGAGTTCAGTCCCACCTTGGGCACCTCCACTACGGGTTGCTTCATCCAGATCGGCGGGTACAGGTGTTGGATGCGCCCCCTTGGCTCCAGGGACAACCCACAGACGCGGAGCTAGCCCCGGCCCAGTATACGATTCTGGCTCCCTGTGCGCCCTCCAAAATCGTGGCCGTGGGCAAAAACTACGCTGACCACGCTGCCGAGATGGGGACGCCGCCCCCCCCCGAGCCCTTGATTTTTCTGAAGCCTTCCACCACCGTTATTGCGTCGGGATCAACGATTTACTGCCCACCCCAGGCCCAGCGGGTGGATTATGAGGGCGAACTGGCGCTGATTATTGGTGAGCGCTGCGCCCAGGTGCCTCTGGAGGAAGCTCAGCCGAAAATCTGGGGTTATACCATTGCCAACGATGTTACCGCCCGCGACCTACAAGCCCGCGACGGCCAATGGACTCGGGCGAAGGGGTTTGATTCCTTTTGTCCCCTTGGCCCCTGGATTGTGCGCGGCATTAACTCGGCGGCCCACCTGCAAACCTTCCTGAATGACCAGCCCGATCCAGTGCAGTCGGCGTCCATCGAAACGATGATTTTTAGCCCTGGCCAGCTCGTGGCTTACATCAGCGACATCATGACCTTGCTTCCCGGCGATGTCATCCTCACTGGGACGCCCGCTGGCATTGGCCCGCTCACGCCTGGAGATCGGGTGCGGGTAGAAATTGAAGGGATCGGCGCATTGGAAAACGTCGTGGCCGCTCGCGCCTAGGCTAACAGGCGGGCACCCGCACGGGGCTGGACTTGGCGAACACGCACCATTGGCCGTCCTCGGTCAGATGGCCGACCTCGATTAAGTAGTCTCGGTCATCCACGGCGATGGGGATGGTGAGGCTGGCCTGGGGCACAGGCTCGGCTTCAAAGGCTTGCATCGGATTGGGGCCAAGGGCAAAGCTACCGGGCATCTCCGTGACATCGTAGAGGCGCACCGTCAGAGATCCGTGGGCTGTCGCCAGCGGGCTGACCTGTTCGGGGGAGAGATCCCAGGTGGCTAGGGCCGTCCGACCATCTTGGGCCACTAGGGACGCGCTGGCCTGGGGTCGCAGGGGATCCGCCGCAGGGGAGGCCATCTCGGAATCCAGGGGCATGGCCGGATGGTCTAGCGCCCTAGGCCCCTCATCGCCATCGGCGGGGAACGGGGAACGGGTCAGAACTCGCACCGGGGCGGACTGTACTAGGGGATGCCAGGTGCCTGTTTCGTCCCCATAGCCTAGTTCGATGATGTAATCTCGGCTGGCTTGGGGGATAGGCAAATGGCGATCGCCCACGGCCACCCTGTCGCAGGCCCACCGTTGGGCCGCCTCGGGCAGACTATCTCCCGGGGGCTGATCCGTCACGTCATGGAGTCTGAGAGCTAGCCCCCCGTTGCTCGGATGAAGGGCATCCACCTCCGATGGAGGCAACTCCCAGTAGGCATAGGCGAGGGTGCTGGAGTAGGGGGTGAGGATAATTCGTGGCGTCTGGGTCGTTGCTTCCGCACCAGGTGCGACCATGCTAGGGGCCGGTGCGGCCGCTGGGTCAGAACTCGCCTCCAGTTGCTCTGCGGGGGCTCCTTGCCGAAGCATCCACCACAGCCATGTTCCCAAGACCGGGAAGGTGACCAGCCAAGGCCACCAGGGAAAATCTCGGTTGGGGCCAGCCAAGGGGGAGACGGGCTGGGACGGTGTCGCCGGGGTGCTAGCGGGATTGGCCGCAGGGCTGCTAGCCGTTGCCGAGGTGGATTCGGGCACCGTTGTGGCCCAGACCGGATTCCCCATCCATGGGGATAGATTGCCCTGGGCAGGGGGGGCAGCGGCCAGGGTTGTCGTGGCAAGGAGCCCCAGACAGGCCGCAAGGGACGAAGGGTGGTGATGGCGATGAGTCATGGCTGGAAAGACCGAAGAGGAGGAAGACCGAGTGGGCGGAAGGGGGCAACCCGTGCCAGAATCACCGCCAACCCTGGGCTAGACTCAATGATTGTTTCAGATAAGTGTGCGAGACGGTAGCGGCCCTGGCGGTGGGGCTCCAGCCCGCTCCTTTTCCCGTCCATATAAAAACCAGCCCCCCCGAAAGGCAGGCTGGAAAAGGTTGGTCGTTCCATCTATGGTCGTTAAATATGACTATAGGCAGAAAAAATAAGGGAATTCTAAGGAAGTACCCCCAAATCTAAAATCTATCTATGCTCTTTCCCTGGCCGTGTTCCCCCTCCTAGCCCATGGCCAGGAGGGGGAACACGGTAAGGCCCGGTTCGCTCGGGTTTTATCCCTTTCTGCCAATGTGCGGTATAAACAGGAGGGGCATTCTGTCTGATACGGATGCTACCAAGTCCAGAAAAGTCTTAAAAGATTTAAGAGGAGTGGAAGAAATGCCTCTAACCAAACGTTGTGCCGCCGAATTTTTCGGCACGTTGTGGCTAGTGTTGGGTGGTTGCGGCAGTGCCGTCTTTGCCGCCAAATTTTTAGTGGATGAAACGCAGTTGGGGCTTGGCTTTTTGGGGGTTTCCCTGGCCTTCGGTCTGACGGTGCTCACCATGGCCTACGCCATTGGTCATATTTCCGGCTGCCACCTGAATCCGGCGGTCTCCTTTGGCCTGTGGGCTGGGGGACGATTCCCGAGCAATGAACTGCTGCCCTATATTGCATCCCAGGTGGTGGGGGCCATTGTGGGTGCTGGAATCATCTATCTCATCGCCAGTGGTCAACCCGATTTCATCATTGACAACAGCAGTGGCAATCCCTTGGCTACCAACGGCTTTGGTGCCCATTCCCCCGGCGGCTACAGCCTGTTTGCGGCTCTCATCACCGAAGTGGTGATGACCTTCTTCTTCCTGCTGATTATCCTCGGAGCCACGGACTTCCGGGCTCCAGCGGGTCTGGCCCCCATTGCCATCGGCATGGCCCTCACCCTAATTCACCTGATCAGCATTCCCGTCACCAATACCTCGGTGAACCCCGCCCGCAGCACTGGCCCTGCGCTGTTTGTGGGTGGCCCACTGCTGGCTCAGCTTTGGCTATTCTGGGTCGCTCCCATTGTCGGCGCTCTGCTGGCAGGCTGGGTCTATTCCAACTTCTTTGAGGCCGAAAGCCCCAAGGATGTAGCGGCTGAATAGATGCTTGGGCAAAATTCTGTCGCGAATCTAAGGCAACAGTAACGTTCCCAATGGTGCGCAAACAATAGCCCATTCAAGGATGGCTTAAGAAAACATCAGAAGTGCGTTGACAATTAAATTCAGCGCACTTTTTTATGCTCTATTGTCGGCCTGATTCTAGGCAACTAGCCCGCCATAAATAGCCCAGGGTAGGGCCATAAACCCCAGGGTAATGGCCACGGCCAACAGAGCACTGACCCCGTAGGCAATGGGACGAATGCCAGCCTGGAGTACCCCCAAGGACTGCACTGCACTCCAGGCCCCGTGGCGTAGATGAAACCCCAGACCCAACAGTACGACTGAATACCCTAGGACGTAGGGGAATTTGTGGAAAATTTCCACCACTAGCCGTGCCAGATCTCGTACCGAATGACCGTTTAATTCTGTGGGGTAATAGGGGCCAAATTTGAACGTCCACAGGTGCAGACCCAGGAAAATGGCTAGCCCGGATCCCGTGACAATCATGGTGCGAGAACTGAAGGATTGGTAGCTCTTTTCCCCCACAGATTGATACGTGCTATAGCCTTCTGGCCGAGCCCGTAGACGCCCTAGAAAGACACTGACTCCGACTCCAATATGGAGCAGTGCAATACCCACCAAGACCCCTTCCATGGCATAGAGCAGTACGCCCCAATTGGCTAAATGTTCCGCGTAGGCATTGTAGGCATCATGACCTAGAAACAGGAGTAAATTGCCCACCATGTGCACAAGAACAAACCCTGCTAAGGCCAATCCTGTGGCTCCAGAAATGAGCTTCTTGCCAATGGGAGATCGATAAAATCGTAGCCATGGCGACTGGGGTAAATCCGCATTTGAGGGCAGGGCTTTGAGAAGATTTGTCATGGAAATTTCGTCGTCTTATCAGGTAATATTGCTAAGTTCTTAGGAACACAGAGATGCCACGGGAGTAACGTGTAAACGCAAACCTAGGACTTTTAGGAGATGAAGTACTGCTGCTAACTCTGGCTTCCCATTACAAGGCCAGTTGATGCTGAGATTCTTGTCTTCTAATCCAGACTCGATGAGGGAAGCCATTCCCTTAGACCGGGCAATATCTTCTAGAGCAGCAATCACAAGCTCAGGATCGCCGAATTCAAAGGCTGCCTCCAAGTAAGCTCTGATATCTTCCTGGGTCTCTAGAAAATCAGCCGCGTCCCAAGGATAAGTTTCAATGGATGGGGTCATGACTACTTCTTATCTCTATATATCTTTGAGTATGTCTAAGGCTATTTGAATATCACGACGTTGAGAGTTTTTATCTCCTCCAGCTAATAGAATAACTAGAGCCTCACCTCGTTGAATAAAATACACACGATAACCGGGGCCATAGTTAATTCGTAATTCTGACGCTCCCTTCCCGATGGGCTTAACATCGCCGAAATTCCCCATGCTAAGGCGACGAATTCGTAGGTTGATTCTGGCCTGGGCCTGCGGATCGCGCAAGTTGCTGAACCACTGACGGTAGATCTGAGTTTGACGGACTTCAACCATATTGAAGGATCATATCCTCTATCGGATGGCTTGAATCGTTCAGAGGATTCAGATGAGTTTATTGGCCCATTTAAGATAGGCCAATGACGTATTTTCGCCACTCTTTGTGAACACCGCTGTGGATGTGGCGGGTGACTTCAAAATAAAGGCTGCTGTGGGGCTTGCGGGGTTGGCTGAGCAGGGGCATTTCAGCCTCGCGGGGGGTGCGGTTGCCTTTTTTCACATTACAACGGACGCAGGCTGTGACCATATTTTCCCAGGTTTCGCCGCCGCCTCGGGAACGGGGAATGATGTGGTCGAGGGTGAGCCCTTCGCCGCTGCTATAGCCGCAGTATTGGCAGGTGTGATGATCCCGCTGGAGT
This sequence comes from Nodosilinea sp. BSH.14, assembly GCA_023264315.1. GTDB lineage: Bacteria > Cyanobacteriota > Cyanobacteriia > Phormidesmidales > Phormidesmidaceae > Nodosilinea. The sequence continues at coordinate 9,507 of JALQST010000017.1, read as the reverse complement.
AGGTTGCGGCGGGTGAGGGGAATGTCTTTGTAGGGCACACGCACGTAGTGGCGCAGGCGAATCACGGTGGGCAGCGGAAACCCGGCATAGATATACTTGCCGTTGTGGTCGAGCTGCTCGGCTTTGTCTTTAATCAGAAGTACCGCAGCGCGTCGCCAACTCGTGATGTTGAGTGGCTCGTAGGAGGCGTTGAGTACCAGAACCTTACTCATCCGCGTCTGTTGGGGTAGGGGAAAGATTAGCCCGATGGTAGCACAGAAGCCCAAGGGCGGGCTTGGCGGCTGATACACTATGGCCTGATGGTGTGCAATGGGATGGAATCGTTGCGGTTGGCGCTATGATGGGGCGCTAACGAGCCCGGTGCGATGGCTGGCCTAGGGTGGATGTGATGGTCTAGGGCGGAGCCTGAGGGAGTGGCTGAGGGGGTGCCCAGGGTTATGGAGAAGTGAACCATGCTGAGTTGGGAACAAACGCCAAGTTTAAGCCCCATGCGTTGCTGTCGGGCTTGGGTGGAAATTGATCTAGAGGCACTGCGCCACAATGTGCGGCAGTTTCGGGCGTGGCTCGGAAATCAGGCTCAGTTGATGGCGGTGGTCAAGGCCGATGCCTACGGCCATGGCGCGGTGATGGTGGCCCAGACGGCCCTGAAGGCGGGGGCTAGCTGGCTGGGGGTGGCCACGGTGCCGGAGGGGATTGAGCTCCGCACGGCGGGGATTCAGGCCCCTATTTTGGTGATGGGGGCGGTGAATAGCCACGAGGAAATGCAGGCGATCGCTCGCTGGCGGCTCCAACCCACTCTGGTGATGCCTAAACAAGCCCTGGTTTTTTCGGATACGCTGTCGCGGTTGGCCTCCGCTCGTCCGGTGGAGGTGCATCTCAAACTGGATACGGGGATGTCGCGGCTGGGCTTTCCTGCCGCCGAAGCCGTGGAACTGGTTCGGTTTGTGCGTCAGTTGCCCCACCTCAAAATCAGCAGTCTCTATTCCCACTTTGCCACTGCCGACAGCCCCGACCCCACCATCATGCGCCAGCAGCACCAGCGGTTTGAAGCGGCCATCGCCCAGCTTGAGGAGCATCACCTGCGCCCGCTTCGGCTGCACTTGGCCAATACCGCTGCCACCTTAGTGGATCCTGCTCTGCACTACGATATGGTGCGGGTTGGCCTGGGTCTCTATGGGCTGTATCCAGCTCCCCACCTGCAAGCGGTGCTAGATCTCAAGCCCGTCATGCAGGTGAAGGCCCGCATCACCCACCTCAAGGATCTGCCTGCTGGAACGGGGGTGAGCTATGGCCATTCCTACGTTACGGATCGCCCCATTCGCATGGCGGTGGTGGGTATTGGCTATGCCGATGGGGTGCCGCGCATTCTCTCCAACCGGGTGCAGGTGATGATCCGGGGCCAGCTTGCGCCCCAGATTGGCACTATCACCATGGATCAACTGATGGTGGATGTGACCCATATTCCCAACCTGCAAGAGGGCGATGTGGTGACGTTGCTAGGCCATGATGGCCCCCACCGCATCACCCCCGACGACTGGGCGGCCCTCACCCACTCCATTTCCTGGGAAATTCTCTGTGGCTTCAAACACCGCCTCCCCCGCATTGCCGTTGAGCAGCCCATTTCCTCGGCTCCATCGGCCATGCAAGAACGTTAATTCGGAGTTCCGCCCCAAGCTCCAGTGCGTCCCATCGCTCCCGCCCGCCCACTATTTCCGGCGCAATCGCTATAGACTGCAAGGGTGTTACTGCGAGTGTGTCATGGTGTCGTCCTTTGCAACGGAGGCGGGTCGTGCCGAGATTTTGTCGGCCCTAGAGCGCTTAGTGGCGGTGGTGGCGGATCTGCGCCATCCCGAAACGGGTTGCCCGTGGGATTTGGAGCAAACCGCCGAAAGCCTGATTCCCTACGTGATTGAAGAAGCCTACGAGGTGGTAGATGCTATCCACAGCGGCGAAGCGGGGGCGATTGCGGAGGAACTGGGCGACTTGCTGTTGCAGGTTGTCCTCCAGGCCCAGGTGGCCAGTGATGCCGGGGAGTTTGACCTGGCGACGGTGGCCAACGGCATTGCCGATAAGCTGATTCGCCGCCATCCCCACGTCTTTGGCGATGTCACCGTGGCCGATACCGACGAGGTGCATCGCAACTGGGATCGGATTAAGGCGGAGGAGAAGGGCATTCCCCACGAGCCGGATCGTCTGTCGCCCAAACTGGCCAAATATAACCGCACCCTGCCGCCGCTGATGGCTGCCAGCAAGATTTCTGTCAAAGCTGCCAAAGCCGGATTCGAGTGGGACGATGTGGAGGGCGTGTGGGGCAAATTCCACGAAGAACTGGAGGAATTTCACCAGGCCGTGGCCCACGAACCCAAGGAAAACCAAGAGGCCGAATTGGGCGACTTGCTGTTTACCCTGGTTAACCTTGCCCGCTGGCATGGTCTGGATCCCTCAGCGGCTCTGCACGGCACTAACCAGCGATTTATCCGCCGCTTTGAACAGGTGGAAGCCGCCGCCAACAAACCCCTCACCGATTGCTCCCTGGTGGAACTAGCAGCCTTTTGGCAACAGGCCAAGGCCGATCTAGCCCAGGAAACGGACAAGTAAGACCAACTGTAGGGGCGAGCTTCCCTCGCCCGCTGATACCAGGGACAATCAAGCCGGATTTGGCCTAACTTGGCTTGGGCCTCTCACCGATCAATGACGCTGATGGCCGACCCCAGGCTGACTACGGCAAAGGCACGAAGTTGAATCCTGTGCCGGAGCGGGTGCCCGGTTGTACCTTCACCAGTTGCACGGTGGCATTGCGATCTCCGGAGGGCAGGAAGCCCACGGCCCCGGTAGATCCCGTGGCGGAGAAACCTTGACCCCAAAGGGCTGTGGCTAGGGCGGTGCGCCAGTTGACATCGCCACCCCATAGGCTAGAGGCATTTTGGGCGAAGGGGGGCGTGGAGCGCAGGGGGTGCCAGGGCACGGTGAGGATGGCCCCGTTCAGGTTGTTGCCGCCCTTTTGCAGGGTTTCGATGCGGTAGAAGGCATCTTGACGGAAAACTTAATCTCTGGCCAAAACTCAGGGGCGAAACTCAGGGGCACAACCGCTAGATTTCGGCGACGGCGCGTTCAATCAGGCGGCGGGCTAAGGTCTGGATGCCCGTGTGATCGTAGTATTTCACCGACACATCCAGGAACGCCCCCAGGTAGTCCAGCTTGGTTTTGGATCCTTCAATGAAGCCCCCCAGGTTATCCAGCAGGCCGCTTTGGGTGACGCCCTGGGTCGCCACAAACCGATCCATCCAGCCCTTGGTGGACTCAAAGCTTTCGGTCATAAAGGCGAGTTGGCCCTTGCTGTCTTTGCCGGGGATCTCGTTTTTGATGCCCTTAAAAGTGGGGTTGTCGTCAATATCCGATGGCCCCATGCCCTTAATAGCGTTGAGTGCTTTGAGGGAAAAATCCGGCCCCAGGGGAATGATGCCGTCGAAGCACACCAGCGCCGCCATCCGCACCAGAGATTCGCTGCCGTAGTCGCCCAGGGCGGTGAGGAAGTCGCCCAGGCTGTCGCCGGGGATGCCGCTAATTTTGCAGAAGGCCACCACCTCGGTGACGAGCTTCACGGCGAGGTCAATGGTTTGGGCCTTTTCAGGCTTGGGGGTCATGCCCTTGAGAAACCCCAGGAAGGTATCTTGGCCCAGACGGTTCGCCATCGCCGCCGCCCCCAGCAGGCCAGAGGCCGAATCCACGGTTTCGTAGAGCCAGAGGGCGGTTTGGTAGCCTTCCCGTTTGTCGTTAAACAGGGTGATGGCCCGCTCGCCAATGGCCTGGATCATGGCCTCGTCGGTTTCGCCCGTCACGGTGCGGATGGTGTTGTCAAACCCCACCAGGTTGTTCCACTGACCGGGGACAAAGGTATCGAGGGTTTTCAGCGCCCGCACGGTGAGGCCACCCGTGGGCAGGTTATCTACCAGTTTGTCGATGCGTTTACTCACAATTCTCTCCTGAAAAAACTATCGGCTAGGGGGCCATGGCCCGATTTCTACCAGGGCAGCGGTCGATTAGAACGGTGCTCGCTCAGGACAACGCTTACTCAGGACAACGATCCCTCAAAACTAGGGCTAGGATGCTGGAACAGGGATGAGTTCCGGGCTTTGGGCCGCCGGAGGAGCTAGGGGCGAGGTGGGCGTGGCCGGAGTCACCGGAACCTTCGCCGCCTTGGTGGAGGGCTTAATGACACCCTTCAGTTGGGCCAGCCCTTGCAGGTCAAACTTTTGCAGCCATTCCACCCGATCCGCCTGGGTAAAGGCCGCATCCCGCGACAGCACCTTCACCTGGTAGCGCCCGTTCACCAGCAGCCCGGTGGCGGTGGTGCCTTGGTTCACGGCGGGGAATCCGGCGATGGTGTCGGTGGCGTTGTTATATTTCTCGGCGGCGGCGGGCTGGCTGGTGGTGTCGCTAATGCTCAACATCGCCAGGGTTTGATCCCCCCGTTGCAGCTTGTATTCCGCAAAGCCTTTCTTCTCTTGGTAGGGAATGACCTGATAATCCCCCTGATTGTCGGGGAAAAATTGATTAAAGGTGCTGCCCTGTTCCGCCTTGCGATCCACCGCCGATGGGGTGCCAAATCCGGTGGTATCCCGCTGCACTGGGTCATAGCGAGAAGGGGCTGAGGCACAGGCATTCACCATCAGCAAAAGGCCCAGTACCAGCGGGATGACTCCTTTCAGCCAGCGAGTCTGACGCATAATGTTCTCCTTGTGAGGGGCAACCAAAGTCTTGGGGCACGGCCAGAACCACGGGTTTGCTGGCCATCTCCTGACCATGCCACGGAACGATAAGACTGGGATAAGTCCTAAAACACTTGTTAACAAACCTCCGGCCATCAACCCCCTGAAAGACGAAAGAAATCCCCTAATCACCACAGGGCGATCAAGGGACATTGAACTGGAGATAAAACTTAAATCGACGGGAGGAACCGCCTGGGAACGGCTACCAGCCCTGTTCGGCTTGGCTGAGCACATAGGCGGCCACATCGGCAATGTCGTCATCGGTGAGGCGACCTTTGAAGGCAGGCATCGCCGCTTTGCCGTTGGTGACTTGGCGCGTAATTGCCTCCACCGAGGCCATGTCGTACTGATCGAGGTCAGCTTTCTTCAGGGTTTTGGCCCCATTCACCACGTTGCCGCCCCCAATGTGGCAGGCCACACAATTGGCTGAAAACACCTGCTGGCCATGGCCCACATCCGCCGCCAGGGCCGGAGCCACCCACACCACCAGGGCCAATAGGGCGCAAGCCAAGGTTAAAACCGTCCGCTTCATGACTGCTGTTACCCACAAAAAATATGCTGTGGGCATTATTGAAGACCACCCCAAGACGAAGCAAACGACACGCTGTCAACTATTACGAACGGTTACAGGGTAAAAACAGCCTTTGCCATCCGACTCATTCCGGCCCCCCTCTCCTTCCTGGGAGAGGGGCTGGGGGTAAGGGCTGCGAGGACTTTGCAATCTACTGAGCCTTGGCAATGTGCTCCATTCCGGCTCCCCTCTCCTCGCAGGATCGGGGCTGGGGGACGAGGGCTCCCCACCTTCGCTAGACTGTGATCACCCGTTAGGGCAAAATCCTGATATTGGCCTTTCACTCCAGCCCTTCCTCCTAGCTCTTCACCTAAAACGCCATGGCCCCTTTGCCCCAGCATCGTCCCCGTCAGCTTGCCCTTGGCCCCCTAGAACAGGAGATTTTGTCGATCCTGTGGCAGCGAGAAGCGGCCACAGGAAAGGACATTTTGGATGCGATCTTGGCCGACCCCGACCGGGATCTCAGTCAGGCCACGGTGACGACGATCTTGCAGCGCCTTGCCGCCAAGGGCTGGGTGCGGCGAGAGCCCGTAGCGGAATCGGCTTTGGGTAAGGGGCGCAAGGGCTATGTGTGGCATCCCCAGGTGAGCCAGCAGGAGGCCACCCTGCTGCAATCCCATCGCCAGCTTGAGGATTTTCTGGCCATTAGCAACCCGGAGATTGTCGCCGCCTTTGCCGATAGCCTCGATGCCAGCGCCCTAGACCGTCTGGATGCCATTGCCCGTCGGCTGCGAACCCTGCGCGACACCCAGGGGGAGCGCTAGCCATGCACCTCAGTATTCTTGTTTTGGCGATAACCTTGGCCGTAACCTGGCGCTGGTGCTGGCAACTCACGGAGGATGCTTGGGTGCAGCGCTGGTGGCGGGCGGTTTTGACCCTCTGTGGCTCGCTTGTGGTGTTGGTCTCTGCGGCCTGGGCGGTGCTGTGGATGGGCCACCACGGCACGATGCTGGGCTGGGCGGTGGGGCCGCTGGGCTGTCGCCTTAGCCTGGTGGGTCTAGGATGGGGGGCGGTGGGCCTCCTGTGGAGTCTGTTCCAGGCGGGATGGGCGACTTGGCACTGGCGGCGCTATGCCCTGGTGCCGCTTCCCCAGGGAATGTCGGCGCGGCTGGTGGAAACGGCGGTACCCCTCGCCGCCCAGATCGGGTTTTGGCGATCCCGTCTGATCGTGAGCCGGGGCTGGCTAGAACAGCTCTCCCCCGATGAGCAGGCCATGATTTTGGCCCACGAACAGGCCCATGCCCACTACCGCGACCCCCTGGTGTTTTGGCTGCTGGGCTGGGTACGACGGCTGACGCTGTGGCTCCCCAACACCCAGGCCCTTTGGCAAGAACTGCTGCTACTGCGCGAAATTCGGGCGGATCGCTGGTCTGTCCAACACGCGGATCCCTTGGCGGTGGCGGAACTGTTAGTCAAACTCGCACGCCCCACGCCGTTAGACGAGGGCATTCCCGCCCGGGTTGGCTTTAGCAGCGCTGAGGATCTCAATCGCCTAGAGCAACGGGTGAATGCCCTGCTAGATCCCATCCCCGAAGGAGAGTCGATTGCAATCAACCGGATCCTTTGGGGGCTGGCCTTAGCCCTACTGCCGCTCCTGGCCGTAACCGTTCACCACTGATTAGAATGCATTCTTCGTAGCTGGCAAACACCCTCTTTTGCCACAATCTGAACCACCCTGACGGGAGGCCAGCTACACCCTAAACCTCTCTCGCCAAGGGCAAGGGACTTTGAGGTACTTCCGGCCCCCCTCTCCTGCAAGGAGAGGGGCTGGGGGTGAGGTCTTCCAGGGACTTTGCCATCCGCTGATCTTAATCCACCAAACTCCACCAGCCGAGGCTAGGGCCGATAAACCGCAGGGTAATCCAAAAGGCAATGATGAGAATGATCATGGCCCAGGTGCCCCGGCTCGTCCATTTCATGAAGTCTTGGGATTGCTGCTTGGTGATGGGCAACCAGGGTAAAATCGGCTCCGCTTGGCCGTACTTTTCGCCCAGTTGTTCGCGGCGGCGTTTCGATTCCCCCATGGTTGTGCTCCTTATGTATTGATTTTATTGATGCTATTGATGGCCGATGGTCTAGGGCCAATGGCTGCCTGGATCATACCAACAGTCCGGCAATGGAAGGGATGTCGGCAGTTGGAGTAAGGCTTGTCCTGGAGACGTTGAGGGTAATGAACTACCGGGATGAGGAGGGTGAGTTGGCCGTGAGATCCCAGTCGGGACATAGGGATCGGGTAGCCGCTAAGGGGCTGAGGGCTTCCAGAATTTGCTGGCCGTAGCTGCGGTAGTGAACGCGGGTATCCAGCAGCGCTACGAGGCCCTGATTTGCCCGCAGGGGCGCAATGGCCCGCTGAATTTCGGCCATGGCGGTGGGGAACAGGTACAGCCGAAACCAGTCTTGGCGGCGGCGCTTGTGAAAGGCCACCCGACCCGCCACCAGGGGATGCTCTAATGAAGGCAGGGGCAACGTGGCCATAATCAACAGCGCCGGGATGGGTAGGCGATGCTGATGCTGGTGCCAAAACTCCCAGCCGCTGACCAGGATGCTGTTTTCGGTGATGTCTGGGCTTTCCACCTGCACCCGTGAGCCAAATTCTCCGGCCAGGGCCGCCGCCAGTTGGCCCTTCAGGGGTAGGTCATTCACCAAAATCAACGCGGGGCCGGGACGGTTCGCACAAACCAGCAACCGCCGAATTTCTTGATGCACGCGGCTCTGAAACTGCGGCGTATTGGGCAACGGAAGGTGATCCGGCAGGTAGAGATTGACCAGGTCATTGTGGCGGTCGGGGGCAAACTTGAGGCAGGTGAGGTCTTCTAGGCCAAACCGCTGACAAAAAATGTCCGCCTTGGCATCGTGATCCAACGACGCCCCAATCAGCACCACGGGCTGCGGTGCCCAAAGTTTGGCGCGATGTACCGCCAAATCCACCGGGGTGCAGTGCAGGGTAAGGGAGCCCGATTGACGGTCGGTGACAAACCAGCGTAGGTGATCGGCCTCGGCAAAGGCAGACCAAAACCGCTGCCAAGCCAGGGGCATCGCCTCAGTCCGTCCGTTGGTGGTCAGCACTTGGTGGAGGTGGTGTAGTCGGGCGCTGTCGCCGTCTTCTAACAGGTGGCAGTGGTAGGGGTTGGGCGGATGCTGAAAGGCTGCAAAGGTCAGCGCCACACGGGTATCACGAATCAGATCCCGATGCTGGGGATAGGCCAGCCCCAGGGTTTCCCAGTCGGCCTGGGTGAGGGTGACAGTAAGCAGGTTGCCCAGCCAGGTTTCCAGATAATCCACATTATCAATCAGCGTAGGAATACCGACCGGGAACTGGTTGGCCTCGCCCAAACGGTCGGCCAGCCACGCCTCCGGACTGGTGATCAGCACCCCAGTAAAGTCTGGCCCCGGCCAAGCCTCGCCCACCTGCACAGGCTTGGTAATGCCTAGCCGTTCTTGTAATCGGGGTAGGTCGCCTGGGAGGAGACGCTGCTGCGTCGTATCTGGCACCACCAACACCGCTGGCCCCGGCCACAGCAGCAGCGCCACCAAATAGCTCAGCCGATAATCCCCCTGGTAGGCCGACAAGCCCCCCACCTGCAACAATGCACTGCGCCCTAGCCGCAACGCCCGCGCCACCAGCCGCGCCAGGGTCAAATGGTGGGGCCAGGTGGAATCGCCGCAGTCCCGCAGAAACTCGCGCAGTTGTTGATGGACGTGGGCTTCAATCACCATAATCCGCCACCACGGCAGAGAAACGACAACGGAACGACCGAGGCTAAGCCTCCATTGTCGCACACCTGATTGGGGCGCAGGTTGCGGAAGATACAGCGGGCCTCCATGGCGGATCGCTGTTCTCCGTGCACGGCTGGGGCAGCACCTGGGTGGGCTTGCTGTACGGTGTACTCTTTCCAAGATCGGGCGATGATCCTGGGTTGCCTTTCTGAAAAGATCTGTGCTTTTTAGGTTCTTAGGAGTACCCCTGTTAAGGTGATCATTCGTACTAGCGTGGTCGATTGGATGGGCTAAAGACGTTACCCCTGCCCTCTGAGCGTCGATGAGTTAGCGTCCCATGATTAACGCCCTATTCGGGCAATTCGTTCCATCACCGCCCGCCAAGGGTCATGATGCGAGCGGTGATGGAACGAATTTTTGCTCCCGACAAGTTAGATGCATGATTTGAGC
>JALQST010000179.1 GCA_023264315.1 Nodosilinea sp. BSH.14 | reverse complement strand
GCTGCGGGGGCTGGAGACCGGCAACGCCGACTGGCTGCGGGGGGCACTGCAAGATCGCATCCACCAGCCCTACCGCCAAGCCCTGATTCCGGGCTATGCAGAGGTGTCCCACGTGGCCCGATCCGCCGGAGCCTACGGCCTGGTGATTAGCGGCGCAGGCCCAACCCTGCTGGCCCTTGCCCCAGCGGCCCAGGCGGCCCCGGTGGCTGAGGCCATGGCTTCGGCTTGGCAAACCCTGGGGCAGACCGTCACGGCCAAGGTGCTGAGCTTGGAAACCGAAGGGGCCAAAGTGACCCAGGGCTAGAAGGGGAACACCCGGGGCGCAAGCAGCACCGTCATGCCCCAGAACAGTAGGTTAAAGGGAATGCCGACCCGCATAAAGTCGGTGAATTTGTAGCCGCCAGGGCCATAGACCATGAGGTTCGTTTGATAACCGATGGGGGTGCTAAAGCTGGCGGAAGCGCCGATCATAATCGCCACCACAAAGGGCAAGAAGCTGACCCCGAGGTTCTGGGCCAGGGAGAGGGCGATGGGGAACACCACGGCGGCGGCGGCGTTGTTGGTGATCACCTCCGTGAGCAGAGTGGTGATGGCATAGATGACGGCGAGGGCCACCCAGGGATTCTTCCCCGCCAGTCCCAGCAGCGACAGAGAAAAGGCCTCGGCGGCCCCCGTCACCTCAAGGGCTTTGCCCAGGGCCAGGGCCGCTGCCACCACCAGCAGCACCGACCAATCAATGGCCCGGAAGCCCTGCTGGAAGGAGCAGCACCCGGTCACAATCATCAGCACCGCCGCCAGGGAGGCGGCATGGAGCATATCCAGCCAGCCAAAGGTGGCCAGGACAACCATCATCAGCAAAATGGCAAAGGCGATGGGGGCTTTATTGTGGCGTAGGGGATCGGAGTTGGGGACGGGGCTGACGAGGTAAAAGTCGCGGCTGGCGCGGCGTTCTTCCAGGAAGGAGGGATGGGCCTCCAGCAGCAGGGTATCCCCCGGCTGTAGCCGGATATCGCCAATTTTGCCCGAAAGTCGTTCACCGTTGCGGCCCACCGCCAGCACCACGGCCCCATAGCGGCGGCGGAACTGCCCCTGACGGATGGTGATGCCCACCAGGGGGCAGGTATTCGACACCACCGCCTCCAGCAAGGATCGCTCCTCTCGCGGCGAATCGAGCTTAAACACCTGATCGGTGGCGGGTTGTAGGCCGCGAATTTGGTTTAAATCCACGATGGAATCCACTACGCCCACGAAAACGAGTTGGTCGCGATCACGCAGCACCTCGTGGGGGTTCACCGCCGTGAGGAGTTGATCTCCCCGCTGAATTTCCGTTAAAAACAGCCCCGGCAAATGACGCAGTCCGGCCTGTTCCACGGTTTTCCCGGCCAGGGGGCTATTGTCCTCCACCACCATTTCCACGGTGTATTCCCGGGGGTCGTCGGTTTCGGTGATGGCGGGTTTGCGGACGGGCAGGAGCCAGCGCTGGGCCACCAGCAGCAGCAGCATTCCGGCGATGGCACAGGGCAACCCCACCGGGGTAATGTCAAACATGCGCAGTCCGGCGGATTCCGTTTCGGCCATCAGCAGCCCGTTGACAACTAGGTTGGTGCTGGTGCCAATCAGCGTGCACATGCCGCCCATAATCGCCGCATAGCTGAGGGGAATCATCAGCTTGGAGGGGCTGATCCGCAGCTTGCGACACCAGTCGCCCACCGCCGGAATAAACAGGGCCACAATCGGCGTGTTGTTCAAAAATGCGCTCAGGCTCACTACGGGCACCACCAGCCGAATCAGGGCCGGGGTCGTTCCCTTGGGCATCCCCAACACCGACCGTGTCACCACATCCAGCCCGCCCGTCTGCTGGAGCCCCGCTACCACGATGTAGAGCACCGCCACCGTGATCATACCGGGGTTGCTGAAGCCCGCCAGGGCCGTGGATGCGTCTAGGATACCGCTTAACATCAGCACCGCCAGCGCCCCTAAAAAGACCGCTTCCGCCGCCCATCGGGTAAAGGCATTCAGCAAAAATGCCCCCACCGTCACGGCAATGGCCAGCCAGCCCTGCCACCCCAGGGAGGTTGTGGATAACAGCCCGACAAAGCCAACCACAATACCTCCTCCCAGCCCTCCCCAAAGCGCCAGGACGGCCCATCGGTAGCGTAGTCTAGGGGGCCGAGGCCGGTGGTCATGGACTGGGGGTGAGATTGGAGGGCGAGCAGTTTTCATTTGGAATTGATTTGGGATCGAATTGTATTTCGATTTGAATATTATTACAGATTGCCCCATAAAACCCAGGTTTTGCCGGGGTGGAGCGGGTTCCGTGAGGTATGGGCCTGGTTTCAGGGCACAATGGCAGAGTAGGACACGCACATTCCCCCATGGCAAAGGTAAAAGACCCCGGCTTGGCGGTGAATCCGGTCGAGCGATTGGTCACGCAAAGCTTCCTATTTCGTGGGTTGGCTGCCGATCCGGTGCTCAGCCAGATCGATCCCACGGCCCTCATCACCGAGAAGCTCTACTCCAATCGCCCGGTCTATACCGCCTTCCGGCCCCACACCTGGCAGGATTTCCTCTATGTCGTTGTGGATGGTGGCCCGGTGATCATGCACAGCACCCCCCTCGACCGGGTAATCGCCATGACCTACCCCGGTGGCTGCTTTGGAATGCGCTGTTTGCCCGTGGGGTTTGGGTCGTCGGCGCGAGCCTTTCCCAGCCTGGTGGAAGCCTACAAAACCACCAATGTGATTAAGGTGCCGGTGTCGCTGGTGCAGGATCTCTACGACCGTAACGACCTCTTTCGGGAACGCTACACCCTCCTGTTTGAACTGCGCGAAAAGTTTCAGTATCACCTGCTCAATTGCAGCACCTACCCGCCCCAGGCCGTGGCGGCGGTGCTGCGGGCCTTAATTTTTCAGGAGCGCAGCCTGGGAGCCCAGCCCCAGGGCCAAACCCAGGAATACGTCTTTGATTTACCCATCGACCTGATTGCCCGCGCCTGCCAGCTCAACCATCGCACCGTGGAGCAGGTGCTCAAGGGGTTGACCAAGGCGGGCTACCTCAAGGCTGAGAAGCCCACGGAATCCACCCATGACCTAGTGAAGGTGATCGATCCCGAAGGGCTGAAGGAGGTCTATGGCGCTACCCGCGATAAGGTGTCTTGGTGGCCCCTGAAATAGGTGGGGTTGTCGTTCAGCGATTCGCCACCTGTCCGCTATCTGTCCGCCATTGCTCTATTACCATCGGTCTATTATCTGTCCGTCCTCGGCCCGTGAAGCCCGCCTAACCCTATGCTGCACCACGCCTCCATTCGTACCGCCGATATTCACCGGGCCATCGCCTTCTACGAACGGCTGGGTTTTACAGTGCAGGAACGCTTTACCACGGGCATGACCCTGGCCTGCTGGATGGAGGGCCTTGGGGGCCGGATTGAGCTGATCCAAATTCCCGAACCCCGCCCCGCCGCTGATGCCTTCCACGACGAGCACTACACGGGCTACTATCACCTCTCCTTTGACCTGACGAATCGGGTGGCGAGTTTACCCGCTTGGCTAGATGCCTTGCGGCGGTTGTTTGCCGACGGGGATACCGAGGCCGGATCGACAGCCCCCGACCCTGATAGCGACCGGGCCGCAGCGGGTATGCTGAGGGTACTGCTGGAACCCCAGCAGCAAATCATTGGTCATCGCGTCTACGAAGTAGCCTTCCTTGCTGACGCCGATGGCCTCCCGTTAGAATTTATCCGAGTCCTTGGCCATGTCTCCACCCCATGAGGTGCATCCCTTTACCGACAATTGGGCCTACCTAAAAACCGAACTGGCCTGGTTAGATCGGCTGCTGATGGTAGCCGTTTCTCGCCAAAAGCGGGAGATTGAGGAGGTGGATGACTTTGCCCTTTCCGACCAGGATCGGGTGACGAGCCACTGGTGGAAGGGCATTGTTACCCTCCAGAGCAAGCCCGGGTATGACCATGCCCGCCCGCCCAAGGGTACCCCACCCCGCACCCCCAACTACACCCAGCACCTCGAAGCCCGCATCCAGGCCAGTCTGCAACAGGGCATTGTCTTGGCCCTACCCCAACTGCGGGATCACCTCCAGCTCAGCGCCTTTGAAAAAAACGTTCTGTTGATGGCCCTGGCCCCCGAGATTAACCCACGCTTTGGGCGGCTCTACGGCTACCTGCAATATCAGCACGATGAATCTGAGTGGGACTTGCCCACGGTGGATCTGTGCCTGCGTCTGCTCTGTCGCAACGACCAGGAATGGCGACAGGCCCGCCCCTTGATGGCCCCCAGTGGTCGCCTCCTTCGCCTGGGCCTGGTGGAATGGGCCAGCACCGACGACACCACCCTGCTCAGCCGTCACCTGCGATTGGCCGAACCCCTCACCACCTACCTGTTGGCGGAAAATCCCGACCGCAGCCACCTCCAGGCTTGGCTGCGGCCACCGTCGCCGCTGCACACCACCCCGCCGTTGCCCACCCCGCCGCCCCTGCTGCTGCCCGCCCCCGTGATGGCCCAACTCAACACCCTCTGCGCCCTCGGGCAATCGACCCTAGAGCCTCCCCAGGGCCATCCCCTCCTGTTGCTAACCGGCCCCAAGGGCACCGGCAAAACCCAAACTGCTCGCTGGCTGGCCCACCGCCTGGATCTACCGCTCACGGTGCTGAATCTGGCGGCCACCACCGAAGCCGACTACGAAACTCTCTTTGAGACCCTCGCGGCCCTGCCCCCCGGTGTGCTGCTGGTGCAATCGGCCCAGCCCTGGCTAGGCCGCACCCCCATCCTAGAATCCGCCCTCATCGAGCAATGGCTGACCCATCGCCAAGGCCAACCGGGCCTTACCGCCTTTGCTGCCGATCCGTTGCACAGCGTCAAACTCTCCTGGCGGCAGCGCTGCGATGCGGTACTGGCTCTGCCGATGCCCTCCAGTCCTACCCGAAAAGCCCTCTGGAAGCAAGCCCTGCCTCTGGATCTGCCCCTCCATCGCAGCCTATCCTGGAGTACCCTGGCCCAACTGCCCCTCAGCGGCGGCGAGATCCAACCCCTCGCCCAGACCGCCGCCGCCCTAGCCCGCCACCACCAATCCCCCAGCCTTACCCCGGCCCACGTCAAACAGGCCCTCAACCTCCAACATCCCCATCTCAAATGGCCCAAGGCCCGCCTCACCAGCCCATAAAAAAAGGCCCTGATGACCAAGGCCTTGGCGTTTACCTTCCCCAGGATTTTCACCGGGTACGTGATGATGCGTATTGAGGGGAAACCCTAGAAGCTGGTGCGACGGTATTGACCGCCACCACCACCGTTCCCGCTGGAGGCCCGGTTATCGTCGCGGGGGCGAGCTTTGTTCACCCGCATTTCACGACCCATCCACTCAGCCCCATCCAGGGCTTCAATGACGGTGTCTTCCTGGGTTTCGGCGGTCATATCCACAAAGGCAAACCCACGGGGACGCCCGGTTTCCCGGTCGATGGGCAGGCTCACCCGGCTCACTTCGCCATACTCGTTGAAGACGCGCTCTAGGTCTTCGCGGGTGACATCGTAGGACAAATTACCAACATAAATAGACATCGGATTCTCTCCAGATTAACGAATGTATCGAGTAAACGGAGAAGAACCTGTGTCGGAAATCGAAATCGAAATGAAACAAGCGTAATCTACCGAAAACTGACTACATATATGGTAACACTCTTGCGAGGCTATCGGGGAATGTGGGCTGAATGTTGTCGGTGAGGGGCTGGTCTAGGGGAGGATGACGAGGCTAGGGCTAGCGCAGAAGCGGTAGAATCTACCTGCCGAGGATACTTGGGCCATTGCCAGGATGCCGATCAGTGAACCCTGGCCACCCTAAAGAACACGATCAGAAATTACAATTGCGACTTATTGCTAGGCTGGATTGACCGTAAATAAACAAAATAAACCAAGGCCGAGAGCTGAAACGGGACAATCGCAAGATAGTTCTTCACCAAGAAAGGTAAGGGAAGACTGGACAAGGCGTAGGCGTAGGCCAGCCCTAGGATTAGGAAAAAGGAAAATTTAGTTTTCATCCTGCCAATGAGGTGAAGAGGTATCGTCCTAGGGGAGATCCGATGAAGCTATCTATCAGCAGACCTTGTTCATAGAGGTAAATGAGGCGCGTTCCATGATAGCTCATTAAAATCAACAAAGAACAGATGGCAAAGCGACGATGGAGAACCATTGAATAATTAATCGCCAAAAACGAACGTTTAGCTATTAATTCAATGGGCAAATAAAGCATGACTCCCAATAACATGAGGAGCAAGAAAGGCCCAAACACATGATAGTCAAAAGAGGCAATCCAATCTCCTCGCATCGCTGCCATCAGTGAACGAGTCATGCCACATGTCGGGCAAGGGATGCCTGTGAAATGAAGAATCGGGCATCTATAGACTAGCTGATAGCCTTGGTTATAAAGATAGGTGCCCACTAGGGTAGTCCCACTTACCCCAAGTGCTAAGCAGCGACCTTGCCAGGATCGCCTTGACAAAGAATCACCGACAACTTTTGTCATGGAACATGACCCCTAAGACACCTAAAACCCTGGCGGACTAACACAATGCCGAAAAGCCTTGCTCTCTCGTAGGTTGGGT
>JALQST010000178.1 GCA_023264315.1 Nodosilinea sp. BSH.14 | reverse complement strand
CTCGGCCTTGAGGCGGGCGGTGGCCAATTGGTCGGCGGGCCGCTTGATTTCGCCGGTAAAGGTTCCAAACCCATCGGTATCGAACCCAGGGGGCACGGTGATGGTGAGGCCCAACTCGGCTTCCAGCAGGGGAGCTATGGCCTGCTCCTTGCGGTGCATGGTGGCTAGAACGGCCACCCGGTTCATAAATAGGTCGGTCATAGGCATAGCATCTACAGGGGAAGGTTGGGGCCACTACCCTCGCAATGCAGCCCTACCCTACTGCTGGGGACAACATCGGCTCCACGTTTAACCGGTCTTAACCCACAGCTAAAACATTATGACTACAATGGGGAAATTCTGTAACTTTGAATACGGTTTTAGGAGAGATCTATGAACTTCACCCAAGATGCCGCCCGACGCCTCGTCGCCCGCACCCGCCAACAACAGCAACAGCGCCGCGCCGCTATGCTAGAGCGCTCCACCCAAGAACTGAACGGGGCAGACGGCCCCTAGGCGCTGTCCTAGGCTGTCGCTCGGGCGGTACCTCCCGCTGGGCTCGGGTGCATTTTGCGGGGGTACCGCTCCGGGTGGCTAGAACGCACACCCCCCACAGCCCACCAAGCCTTCAGGGGCAGGGGTTTCAGTCCCAATCAACTAGGCGCAACAAAAAAGAGGCTCCTAATCGGTGGCCTCTTTTCGTTGATTGGGTTGATTCACTAAACGGGCGAGGAGGGATTCGAACCCCCGACACCGTGGTCCGTAGCCACGTGCTCTAGTCCACTGAGCTACACGCCCTTGCAGGCTTTTTATCTTATCACAGTCTTTTGGTAATTTGGGAACAGGATCAGAATTTTTCGAGACAATTTGCCCTTACCCCCGTACTCCCTATGGCCCAATCCGCGAATTCCACGAACCTCAGCCACCTAGATTCCCAGGGCCAAGCCCAGATGGTGGATGTGAGCGCTAAGGCCGCTACCGTCCGGGAAGCGGTGGCGGAAGCCCTCGTGACCATGCAGTCTCAAACCCTAGCCACCATTGAGGCGGGCAATGCCCCCAAGGGGGACGTGCTGGGAACAGCTCGCCTTGCGGGTATCATGGCCGCCAAACAAACGGCCAACCTGATTCCCCTCTGTCACCCGCTGCCCATCCACAAGGTGGAGGTTCTGATCACCCCCGATGCGGGCCTTCCGGGCTATCGAATCCAGGCCACGGTGAAGATCAAGGCGGAAACGGGAGTGGAAATGGAAGCCCTAACGGCGGCCTCGGTAGCGGCCCTGACCCTTTACGACATGGCTAAAGCCCTGGAGAAATCCATGGAGATCCAATCTGTCCGGCTGCTCCGCAAAACCGGGGGAAAGTCGGGCAATTATCAAGCCACCTCGCCCTAACCCTTGGCGGCTACCTTGCCAGCTCTGCGATTAGGATGTTGCTTTTGAAAGCGGGTAACGCGATTCGAACGCGCGACATTCACCTTGGCAAGGTGACGCTCTACCGCTGAGCTATACCCGCATGTAAAACCGAAAGAGTTGTTAAGAATTTCTTAAGCGCTTTGGTTTTGACCTTAGCTAGAATCTCAAAAAGTAAACCAATTGTCAATACCCTTTGAGATTTTTTTGAAATTTCCGACGGTCTTGCGAGAACCTCTCACCCAGGCCACGACCCAACGCCCTACACGGCGTCTGAGATCATGGTGGAACGGGCTTCGACGACGGTGCCCCCGTGGGGAAGCATCGCGCTAGGGTTGCCCGTACCAGAGACCCGACGAATTTGCTTCATCAGGCTGGCCATTTCTAAGGCGCTCATGGCATAGTCCCAGCCGTGGTTGGCCTTGATGCCTGCCCGCTCTAGGGCCTGCTGGAGAGTATCGGTGGTGAGGACGCCAAAGACGATGGGCACCCCGGTTTGGAAGCCCGCTGCCGCAATGCCCTTGGACACCTCTGCCGAAACGTAGTCAAAGTGGGGCGTTTGGCCCCGAATGACCGCCCCTAGGCAGATGATGGCGTCGTAGCGTCCGCTCAGGGCGAGCTGACGGGCGACGAGGGGGATCTCGAAGCTGCCGGGAACCCAGGCGTAATCGACCTGAGAACCTTCGGGGCTGGGGTCTACGCCGTGGCGCTTGAGGCAGTCTTGGCACCCCTCCAGCAGCTTACCCGTGACCAGATCGTTAAATCGCCCAATCACAATGGCGAACCGAAACGAGTCTGCCGCCGCAAAGGTACCTTCAAATACCGCCATGGAAATCCTTGAACGTGTGTGCTTGAGAGGGTTTGAACCTGAATTGACTGACACTACTCCGAGAAACCTGGATATTGCTTAGGTTGGGTGACGCGATAGCAGAACCCAACAATCCCCAAATTCCAGCGGGTGTTGGGTTACGCTTCGCTGCACCCAACCTACATAACTAGATTCCTCGGCGGTGCATTGCGGCTCATCCAGAGGATCAGAACATAGACACATAGAGAGTGGAGCCGCGTAGGCTGTGCCGTGCCCTTGGCGCTATGCACCCTACGATTCTGCCTGGTGGGAATCGGGGTTATTAAGATGCGGATTTGGTGTTAGACCACGAAGTAGTTGAGGCTACCGACCAACACGACCAGCACGCCCCAGATGATCGAGCCGAGCAGAATGAGTTTTTTAGACTGATCCCAGTTTTGAGGGGAGGCGTAGGCCACGGGGACGTACACCACCAGCACGAAGGACATCAGAACCAGGGCGAATAGGGCAAGCTGAAACAGGATGACCATCTAAAATCTCTCTCTTAAACACAGCAGGGGATTTAAGACACCACGCCCTCAAGCCAGCGCCCCTATTCTTCCAGCCAAGCTGGTTTACCCTGGGAAGCGCCTTTACGGAGGGATTAAGCGCCATCACGTCCGATGAAGCCTCCGGTCTCGCCGTTCGCCCTCGACTAAGCTAAGCGGCGACAGCAAAATCGGAGCAAAGGGATGGGCTGAAACCCTCTAACCTTGAGTAGGGCAAGGCAAATTGCCACAGTGATCTCAATTAGTAAGCTATCAGAAAGCGTGTCCCTTGGGAAACCGATATGGACTTAGTGCTGTGCCACACCACTGCCGATTTTGACACCCTGGGGGCTGCCGTGGGGTTGGCGCGGCTGCAACCGGGGGCGCGGGTGGTGCTGACGGGGGGCTGTCATCCCACGGTACAGCGGTTTGTGGCCCTGCATCGGGATGAGTATCCGCTGATTGAACGGCGGGCGGTGAACCCAAATCAAATTCGGTCGCTGACCCTGGTGGATGCCCAGTTGCCCCATCGCTTTGGCCCTGCGGCGGAGTGGATTGATCTGGCTTTAGCGCGTCACATTCCCATTACGATTTATGACCACCATCCCGCTACGGAGAAGGCTGTTCCGGCCCAAACCACGGTGATTGAAACCGTCGGGTCAGCCAGCACCCTGGTGGTGGAGGCAATGCAGCGGCAGGGGATTTTGCCGACGGTGGCCGAGGCGACGGTGATGGCCCTGGGCGTCCATGTGGATACGGGGTCGCTGCTGTTTGAAACGGCCACGGTGCGGGATGCGGATGCGTTGGCTTGGCTGATGGCCCAGGGGGCGAGTGTGCCCGTGATTGCCGAATTTGTGGAACCCGGATTAACCCCGAATTTGCAAGACCTGCTGACGGCGGCAATGGAGCGAATGGTCGTCGTGAACATTCAGGGCAACACCTTGGCCTCGGTGCTGCTGGCGGTGGATCGCTATATTCCAGGCTTGTCGGGGGTGGCGGAACGGCTGATTTCCTTGGCCGATGTGGATGCCCTGCTGTTTGGGGCGCACTATCCCGGTAAAGAACTTGGCCCCAATAGCGAAACGCCCCTACGCAAGCTTCTATTAATTGGTCGCGCCCAAGGGCGGGTGAGCCTTAAACCGAAGCAAAACCCTGACCAGGGGCAAAGCATTGGCCCATCACCCATATCTCTAAATCGGAAAACCCCAACACCCAACCCACCCACCCGTAGGGGCGAGGAGACCTCGCCCTCCGATGAGGTCTCCTCGCCCTCCGATGCCGCGAACACGCCAGCCGAATTTAGCCTGAATCAGGGACTTAGCCAGAAGCCAGGACAGGGGGTGGATTGGGGATCGCTATTTAAACCGATTGGCGGCGGCGGACACCCCACGGCGGCTTCGGCCAACCTCACCACGGATGCGCCGGAACAGGTGATGGTTACGGTACTCGATCAAGCCCGATTGCAGTTTCCTAAACCGCCCACCGCCCGCGATTTGATGTCCTCCCCGGTGCGGACGATTCGGCCCGAAACCACCATTGGCGAGGCCCAGCGAATTTTGCTGCGCTACGGCCATTCGGGGTTGTCGGTGGTGGATGCCACGGATGCCCTGGTGGGGGTGATTTCGCGGCGAGATTTGGACATTGCCCTTCACCATGGGTTCAGCCATGCCCCGGTGAAGGGCTACATGGCCACCAATCTCAAGACCATCACCCCAGAAACCTCCCTCAGCGACATTGAGGAATTGATGGTGACGTATGACATTGGCCGCTTGCCCGTGTTGCAGGATAAGGCGCTGGTGGGCATCGTCACCCGCACCGATTTGCTACGCCATTTGCACCAGGTACAACGACTGGCTGGATCACCCCGCCCCATTCTCGGCCAGCCGCAACTGCCCCCGGTGCCTCCGTTGACCGAGGTTTTGGCTCAACGCCTAAAACCCAGCCTGTGGGAGATCCTCACCCAGATCGCCACGGCAGCCCAGGCTCGGGGTTGGCATCTCTATTTAGTAGGCGGTGCGGTGCGGGATTTGCTGATTCAGCGGGACGATTCCCAAGGAATCGCCGGGATGAGCCTGCCCGATTTGGATTTGGTGGTGGATGGGTTCTATCAAACCGCCCAAGTAGGGGCTGGCATGGTGCTGGCGGAACATATCAAGGCCCAATTTCCAGAGGTGGATATTCAAGTGCATGGGCGGTTTCAGACAGCCTCCCTCGTATGGCGGCGCGAGTTAGACCATCCCCTGGCTGGGCTGATGATCGACATTGCCACCGCCCGTACCGAGTTCTACCCCTATCCCGCCGCGAATCCAGAGGTAGAAGCCAGTTCCATTCAGCAGGATCTCTACCGTCGGGATTTCACCATCAACGCCATGGCCCTGCGGCTGACGAACCCCGGCCAAGGGCAATTACTGGATTATTTTGGCGGACTGATTGACCTGCACAATCGCCAAGTGCGGGTGCTGCATCCCAATAGTTTTATTGAAGATCCCACCCGCATCTATCGAGCGGTGCGGTTTGCGGTGCGCCTCGGCTTCAGCCTGGATAGCCAAACCGAGGGCTATATCCACCACGCCATTGATAGCGGCGTCTATGCCCAGATGCAGCGCCAGGTGAAGCGGGTGCCCGCCCTGCAAGTGCGCCTACGCAACGAACTGAAGTACATTCTAGAAGCCCACTACTGGCCGGGGGCACTGGAACTGCTGGATCGCCTACGGGCGCTGCGCTGCATCCACGGCGATTTAGCCATGACGCCGACCCTGTGGCACCAGTTGCGGCGGGTCAGTCGCTGGCTGGATCGATTTGACTGGGCGGAACGCTGTAGCCCGTGGCAGATCAGGTTGGAGGTGCTGCTGGCCACCCTGCCTCCTGGTCAGCGTCACGACATCGCCGCCGCCCTGCAACTGAATGAAACCAGTATTCAACGCCTCACTCGCCTAGACGCCCTGGAGACGCAATGGTTGATGATGATCCTCCCGCCCCTGCGCCCCAGTCAGCGATACACTGCCTTTGCCTCGATTGACCTGGCCACGTTGTTATTAGTGAGTGCCCGTCATCCCCGCACCCTTGGCCCGGTGATTTGGCGCTACCTCACCCAGGAACGTCCCGTGGTTCCCCTGGTGAACGGAGATCGACTGAAAAGCCTTGGCTACAAACCGGGTTGCCAATTCAGCCCTATGCTTGCCGATTTGCTGGCGGCCCAGTTGGATGGGGAAATTGCCACCCTGGCTGAGGCTCACCAGTTTTTGGCGGATCGCTATCCTCTGCCTTCGCCACCCACCCCAGAAGGGCGTAGGACAGGTTAGAGTAGCAGAGATTCTTGACCTTGCGGGCTTGCCCCCGGACTTTAGCCCCCGGCCTTCCTCAGGCATCGACCTCGACGGGATCGGCCCACGGGCTGGATCTGCGGTTTCTCGATTGGCCTGCTTCACCTCATTCCATCCTTGGGGAAATGTCCCCCCATGAACCCTATGACCCTAGCCCTTGGTACCGCACTCCAAAATGGCACCTATGTGATCGATGCCCTTAACGGGGAGGACAGCATTGGGCCGCTTTACCTGGCTACCCATGTTCCCAGTGGCCAGTGGGTGCTGTTGCGGGTACTGGGCAGTCATCACCCAGGGGCATTGCCGGATCCGGCCCAGCGGATGAGCTTATATGCTTATTTCGAGGATCTCAATCAGCCTGGGGCATCCTTTCTGCCCAGCCGTCTCCAGGGATTTGAGGAGGATCGGGTTTGCTATCAGGTCTTTGCGGTTCCCCAGGGCATCCCCCTCACCCAAAGCGTGACCCTCCACCAGCCTCGCTCCCTTGTCACTAGCCTTGCCCTTGTGCAACAGGTGGCGCAGGCGATCCAAGCCCTCCCCAGCCCAAGCGATATGGGGCTGAGGCT